>JAYVIV010000046.1:0-10538 GCA_043769985.1 Arcicella sp. | reverse complement strand
AACAGAAAATTATGAAACAGAAAGTAATTATATTTCTAATATTTGCTCTGATAAGTAATATTGGTTGTAAATCTGATAACCCTGTTAAAAGTAGTGATTACTTTATTGGTTCTTGGTATATTAAAAAAGCGAATACATTTTTTTATGGCTCCTACTATGACACTATTGACTTAAAATTAAGTGCAGATAACGGTTACACTTTTTATGGATTTGGTATGTTTAATAGGAGCGACTCAGGGAAATGGGGATTTAATGACTCTAATTCTGTTTTGACTTTTAATGATAAATCATATTCAGTTATTCAAAAAAATACTGACTCAATGGTGTTGTCTGTTTTTGGAAAGACTTCAACTTTTATACTTTATAAAAAATAAGGTAAGTGATTAAGTATTTTTAATTGTACTAAATCATGAAAACTGCAAAAATACCAGCCCCACAAATTACTATCAATCCTAAATTGAAAAGTAACCCATTAGACCCATTTATTCAGAAAAAATTGAGAAAGCAACTCAGATTTTGAATAATTTGAAAGAGCCTCTTTTAGCGTAAAATATCAATTAGATCAACCTTTTCATTCACTTTTAGCTATAATAATCAATATTCATTTTGACTATTAATCAAAATGAGTCTAATTTAGATATATATAATAAAAATATCATAAATTATGACTGCATACAATATTGGTGAAAAAGACATCTATTCTGAAAATTTTGAGTTTTTAAGTCAAGGCGTAAATACTTTCCAAATAAAAGTTAACTATACGTACTTAGGAATTGAACCTGTTACACAAAAACATTTATACAATCTTGGATTTGGAGTAATATTCTTTGATTCCGAAACAGGCTCAGAAGACATTGATGATAAAATCATAATAAATAACGGAGAAAAAGACAAAATCTTATCTACTGTTGCTTTAACAGCAATTTCCTTCTTTGATGAACATCCGAATTCTATTTTATTTTTTCAAGGAAGTTCTCCATCTCGTACTCGAACTTACCAGATGGCTATTGGACAGAACATTGAGATGTTAAAAAAGAATTTTGTTGTTAGAGGATATGTTGAGAATAATAATTTACCACAAGTATTTCAGAAGAATAAAAATTATGAAGCCTTTTTGATTGAACAAAAGTAAATCCTATTATATTTGTATCATCACAAAACGATGATATAAAATGATGATACTATCAAAAGAAAAAGCATCGCCCTTTAAATACAATCCAAGGTTAGACAATTCTAACAATGAAATTCTGTTTAAGGACAAAGTAGAAAGAGCTAAAAAGTTCTTAATTGGAAAAGGAATGACAGTCGTAAATCAAGATAATTTATTACACAAAAAAGCCTCCGAATAGACTCAGAGGCTTTTTTGTGTAAATATAGTACATATCCTACTTCAAAAACTCATAAATCCCAGCCACACCTTGCCCTCCACCTACACAGGCAGAAACCATTCCGTATTTCTGATTTCTTCTTCGCATTTCGTTGAATAATTGAACGGATAATTTCGCTCCCGAACAACCAAGTGGGTGTCCAAGGGCAATAGCTCCTCCGTTCATGTTGATTTTTGAACGGTCTAAATCCAATTCTTTAATCACCGCCAACGACTGTGCCGCAAAGGCTTCGTTCAATTCTATTTGGTCAATATCACCGATTTTTAACCCTGCTCTTTTTAATGCCAACGGAATAGCCGCAACGGGTCCAATTCCCATGATGCGTGGCTCTACGCCTGCGGTTGTGTAGGTAATCATACGGGCAATTGGTTCAAGATTTAACTCTTTTACCATCGCTTCCGACATCACCATTACAAAAGATGCACCATCAGAAGTTTGTGATGAATTTCCTGCCGTTACGCTTCCACCTGCTGCAAAAACAGGTTTTAAATTCGTTAAGGCTTGCATGGTTGTTCCAGCTCTTGGTCCTTCGTCCGTATCAACGATTGATTCACGGGTCTTTTTCTTGCCTGTGTTGGCATCGAAATACGTTTCCTTCACGGTTATTGGCACAATTTCATCCTTGAAAAGTCCAGCGGCTTGGGCGGCTAATGCCTTTGTGTGCGATGCTACGGCAAATTCATCTTGCTCTTCACGAGTAATTTTGAACTGCTCCGAAACTTGTTCCGCCGTTAAGCCCATTCCGATATAATAATCAGGATTTTTCTGAGCGATGTCAAAATTCAACGCCATTTTATAACCCGTTGTTGGCACTAATGACATAGATTCTGCTCCACCCGCAATGATACAATCAGCAATTCCTGCGTGAATTTTTGCCGATGCCAAAGCGATTGCCTCTAAACCAGAACCGCAATAACGGTTGATGGTAAAGCCTGGAACATTTTTAGGCAACGACAAAAGAGCGATGTATCTCGCAATTTGCATTCCCTGCTCCGCTTCTGGAACGGCATTTCCCACGATGAGGTCATCCACCCGAGTGGGGTCTAAGGCAGGAACTTGTGCTACCAAATGTTTGATAACTTCAGCTGCCAAATCATCTGGTCTTGTAAAACGGAAAACACCTCTTGGGGCTTTTCCAACTGCGGTACGGTAGCCCGCTACTATGTATGCGTTCATGTTAGTTTCTTTTTTTGTTAAAAAAATATAAATGGCTGTCGAAAGAAATCTGTAAACTCATGTCATTGCGAACGTAGTGAAGCAATCTGTTTGCTTACGGGCAGAAGTCTTTAAGCTCCTTTTCATGGACTGTCGATGGTTGCTGACGTTTGGTTTTCAAACTTTATTCCTCAAATCCAACAGATTGGTTTAACGAAACTCCGATTCGTGCCTCGCAATGACAAGCTCATAAGAATTCAAATCTTCATTAAATACTCGTATAAATCTTCGCAATCTGGATTTACAGAAATAATCAAATCTACTTTCTTATCTCTTGAACCTGCTTTCAATTGTTTTTCTCGGTCAATGGCATCTTGAATAAATTGGAACGTTTCGTAATAAACCAATTTGTCAATATTATACCGAGCGGTAAAACTTTTCTTATCAACAGGATTTTTATGTTCCCAAACTCTACGAAGAATATCATTGGTTACGCCTACATACAAAACGGTGTTATTTTAATTTGTCATAATGTAAACGTAATAATGATGATGTTTCATTTTGTTGTGGTTATAAAAATTATAAATGGCTGTCATTGCGAACGTATTGAATCGGAGTTTCGTTAAACCAATCTTTTAGCTTTTTCTTTGAAAATTATAAAAGGCTGTCATTGCGAACGTAGTGAAGCAATCTGTTTGCTTACGTGGAGAAGTCTTTAAGCTCCTTTTCATTGGCTATCAAGGGTTTTCTCACTTTGAGTTTTCAACGTTTATTGCATCAATCCAACAGATTGCTTCGTGCCTCGCAATGACAAGAGGAACAGACTTTTTAGCCTTTTGATTTTCAGAATCTTTTGCATCAATCCGAAAGATTGCTTCGTGCCTCGCAATGACAAATTCTCGCAATGACATAATGCTAATTCCTCGGTGGTTTCCCGCCATTCAACAAACCTTGCAAACGTTCCAACGTCTTTTTCTCACCGCAAAGCGAAAGGAACGCTTCTCGTTCTAAATCCAATAGATATTGCTCCGTAACGTTTTGGGCATAACTCAAATCACCACCTGAGATAACGTAGGCTAATTTATCGGCAATTTTTGCATCATGTTCTGAGATGTAACGTCCCATTTTCATGCCTTGAACGCCCGCTTTGAAAAGGGCAATTCCTGCTTTTCCTTGTACACGGATATCAGTGCGTTGTTTGGGTTGCGTATAACCTGCATCCGCCAATTCAACAGCGGCTTGTTTGGCATCGGCAATTAATCTGGCACGGCTCACCACAATTTCATCTCCACGACGTAAGTAGTTCATTTCCAAGGCTTCCTGTGCCGATGTACTCACTTTTGCCGTAGCAATATTCATAAATGCAGCTTGCAAAGTATTCAATTCTGGGTCACCCGATGCGTATAAATCTGAGCAACGAAGTGCCATTTCTTTGGTGCCACCGCCCGCAGGAATTAGCCCCACTCCTACTTCCACGAGTCCCATGTAGGTTTCTGCCGTTGCCACCACTCGGTCAGCGTGCAAAGAGATTTCGCAACCTCCACCCAAAGCCAAAGTATGCGGTGCAACTACGACTGGAATTGACGAATAACGTACTCGCATCATCGTTTGTTGGAACTGAGCAATCATCATGTTTATTTCATCGAATTCTTGCTCAATGGCGTACATGAATAACATTGCCAAATTTGCTCCTGCCGAGAATGCTTCGGTGCTGTCGTTTCCGATTACTAAACCTCTAAAATCTTTTTCGGCTAAAGATATTCCTTTTTGAACGCCTTCGATAACTCCTGCTCCGAAAGTATTCATTTTTGAACGGAATTCTAAGCCCAAAATACCTTCTCCCAAATCAAAAACGGTACTTTCGCCATTTTTCCACACGACATTATCTGAAAGATTTTCAAGAATAATAAATGATTCTGTGCCTGGAATTACTTTGTAGCTTTTGCTTGGAATGTCGTAATACAAACGTTTTCCACCTTCATTTTTATAGAAAGTTTTTGCTCCCGAAGCCAACATTTCATTAACCCATTCAGCGGGTTTCATGCCTTCAACCGCCATCAATTCGATGCCTTTTTCGACACCCAAAGCATCCCATGTTTCAAATAAACCTAACTCCCACCCGAAGCCTGCACAAATGGCGGAGTCGATGCGGTATAATTCATCAGAAATCTCTGGGATTCTAAAAGTTACGTATCTGAAACCGTCTAAAATGGTCTTTCTGTAAAATTCTCCTGCTTTGGTTTTATCGGCTAACAATACTGCAAAACGATCTTTCAAAGCCAAGTTTTTTGTCTTTTCAAATACCTCAAACTTTACCTTTTGCGAAGGTTCGTATTCAAACGTTTTGAGGTTCAACGCTAAGATTTCGGATTTGCCTCCCGCTCCTTTTATTTTCTTATAAAAACCTTGACCCGTTTTATCGCCCAACCATTTATTTTCCTGTAATTTTTTCATCATTTCAGGAATCATAAAAGTGTCTTTCGATTCATCGTTAGTCAATCCTGCGTACAGGTTGTTCGATACATTGATGGTGGTATCTAAACCCACAACGTCCGACAAACGGAATGTTCCAGATTTCGGGCGACCCACCACTACGGATGTCAATTTATCAACTTCCTCAACGGTCAAACCTAATTCCTCAACCACTTTTATGGTTTTTACCATCGAATAAATTCCGACACGGTTGGCGATAAACGCAGGCGTATCTTTACACAAAACAGTAGTTTTTCCGAGGAATCTATCACCGTAGTGCATCAAGAAATCCGTAACCGCAGGGTCAGTTTTAGGCGTTGGGATGATTTCCAACAACTTCAAATATCTTGGAGGATTGAAGAAGTGACTTCCACAAAAATGCTTCTGAAAGTCCTCAGAGCGACCTTCTGCCATCAAATGAATGGGAATTCCCGACGTATTTGAGGTTACTAATGTTCCCGTTTTACGCAAAGCATCCACTTTTTCGTAAAGCGATTGTTTGATGGCGAGATTCTCCACGATTACCTCAATTACCCAATCATAATTTTTAATTTCGGCGAGGTTATCGTCAAAATTTCCCAATTTGACACGGTTCGCAAACATAGGCGAATACAATGCCGCAGGGTTAGATTTGAGGGTATTTTGGAACGCTTCGTTCACGATACGGTTACGCACCGCTGGATGTTCGGTGGTTAGTCCTTTGGCTTTTTCGGCATCGTTGGGTTCTCTCGGAACGATGTCCAAAAGCATGACCTCCACGCCAATATTAGCAAAATGGCAAGCAATACGGCTTCCCATAATTCCTGAGCCAAGTACGGCTACTTTTCTAATTGAACGGTTCATTGTTTTTTTTCAGTTATCAGTAAACAGTTATCAGTAAACAGTAAAAGCTAAGAAAATTCAATGCCTGTCAAACTAAAAAATGCTGATGATAGGAACTGATAACTGTTTACTGGTAACTGATGACTGTGATACTGTAAAGTTAGTATTTTTTTAAAATGTTATGCAAGCATACTATTTTATTTTTTAGATGTTAATAGATAAAACTTAGTTTCAGAGAAATTTACGTAATTTTAGGAATAGAATTTATAAAAAATATTTATAATGCAAAAGTTAGTTATTTCAAGTCAATTTATGGGTGTAAAGCCTTGTGAGATAGAACTCAGTAGGTTTTTATTACTTATTGGTGAGCAAGCAAGTGGGAAAAGTACGATTGCGAAATTAATTTTCTTTTTTCAGACCTTACCAGATTCAATTATGGATAATATCAGGTTATCTGTTGCCAGAGGTGAGAATTTCGACTTTTCACGTCATGTTGGATTAGTGGTTCGTGATAAATTTTATGAAACATTTGGTTCTACCTTTCATCATTCAACTAATTTTGATATTACATTTTATTTTGAAAATAGTCAATATATTCGTGTTTTTAGAAAAGACGATGGAAGGGCATATTCAAAATTTAGCGTAGATTTAGAAAGAAACTTAAAAAGACATATTCAAAATTTTTCACAATCTTGGAAATCAAGTACATTCAGTAATAAGGAGGATGAGATAATAGTGAGAAGTAACTTTTTAAGAGATATTAATACGTCATTTGCAAGAACAAATACAGATTATAACTATCTTATTGCAGGGAGATGTACAGTAGTTGGATTTCCCGAAATATTTGAAGGAAAAGTTAAATATGACATTGAAAAATTAGTTGAAGATGAGATAAAACAACAAACATTAGAAAGGAAGCGTAGAGTTGGCAACGAGAGGTTATTATTAAATTTTGTTGAGTGGTCTGAGACAATTCGTAATTTTTTTAAGAATAACGGTGGAAGTTTTGAAGTCGCAGCCCAATCATTGGAACAGCGAAATAAATTAAGAATTCTGGCTGATATTTTTTCTAAAATTCTTAAAGGTCATTATGATAACGATTCGTATGGAGAGTTTATTAAAATCAATAATACAGAAAAAGTATTTCTAAAAGATGCCTCAAATGGACAGCAAGAAGTTTTACGTATCTTACAAGGTATCTTTCTTTCGGTAGGATTAACAAATCGAAGAGAGTTTTTTGTAGTTGAAGAACCCGAAGCTCATCTTTACCCATTGGCACAAAAAGAATTGATGAATGCTTTTGGCGTATTTTTAAATACTATCCACCAAGGTAAATTAATCATTACCACGCATAGTCCCTATATTTTGGCTTGTGTGAATATTTTACTTTTTGCACATTATGTTTCTAACCAAACAGATAATCAGTCAAACATTGTGAATATTGTTCCAAAAGAATACTGGTTAGATTCGCAATTTTTTAATGCTTATTCGCTTGGGCAAAGTGAAGGTTATTGTGTTGATATTAAAGATGCTGAAACGGGAATGATTGACCAAAATTATTTAGATACCATTTCTGAACAATTAGGTATGCAAAATAATGAACTATTTAATCTACTACTTGAACAAGTTTGATGAGTAATTATTCCGAAAATCTCGAAAAAATAAAATCATTAGTCACTCGAAATAAGGCTAATATTGAAACAATTAGTCGTACTACATTTTGGATTGCCGATGAAAAGCAAACTGATGATACGAATCAGATAAAAGTAAGGTATTCTTCCACTCGGAATTGGCTAAAAGTTTCTCAAAACCAAGGAGAAAATTGCTCAGCTTTTCCAGTGGATGGTGTTCAAGGTGTATTTCAATCCACAGGATTGCCCGTAAAAGATATTAGTCAGTTTATTTTTGAATGGAAAAACGAACATGGTATTGAGAACAAAACGCCGAGCGATTGTGATTGTTTGATTGTATCTGATAAATTACATTTCTTAGAATTTAAGGCAGATGCGACATCTCAATCAATTCAACAGATTGACAATAATCGTAATAAAGCCGAAGCACAATTAGCCAAAACCCTTTGTTCATTTAGAGAGCAATTGAATGATGATAATTTAAAAAGTGTCTGCGTTTTAGTTGTTCCTGATTTCTTTTCTTACCCCAAATTCAAAGCAAGTTCTTTACGGAAAGTAAAGTTTCTGAAATTGTATAAATGTGAACTTAAAGAGATTACTACGTTTGGTAATATGGGATACCAATTGTGAGAAGTTTGCTCGTATTCCATATTCTTCTAATAACATCTGGCTTAATTATGCAACGGTATAATTTAATAATCCCTTCCCATTTTCAACCTAATATAAAAGGTTAATTTTTTTATCCGTAATTTTGCACCTCAATTTTATGCAGCCATGACTATTCAAGAAGAAATACACAAACGCCGAACCTTCGGAATTATCTCTCACCCCGATGCGGGCAAAACTACGCTTACGGAAAAACTCTTACTTTTTGGGGGTGCAATCCAGACGGCGGGAGCGGTAAAATCTAATAAAATCAAGAAAGGGGCAACTTCCGATTTCATGGAAATTGAACGCCAAAGAGGTATTTCGGTGGCAACTTCGGTAATGACTTTTGAATATAATAACCTCAAAATCAATATCTTAGATACACCTGGTCACAAGGATTTTGCGGAGGATACTTACCGTACTTTAACTGCTGTTGATTCTGTAATCTTGGTGATTGACTGTGTGAAAGGCGTGGAGGAACAAACGGAAAAATTGATGGAAGTGTGTCGAATGAGAAATACGCCCGTGATTATTTTCATCAATAAAATGGATAGAGAAGGGCGTTACGCCTTTGATTTATTGGATGAATTGGAGCAAAAACTGAACATCAAAGTTCGTCCGCTAACCTGGCCCATCAACATTGGAATGAATTTTAAAGGAGTTTATAATCTCTACGAAAAATCATTGAATTTATTTAGTGCCAATAAGACCAGAATTGAAAAAGAGGTTTTGGCAGTTGATATTTGGTCGGAGGAATTAGATAAAAAAGTTGGTAAAAAAGATGCAGACCAATTGCGGGAGGACGTTGAATTGATTGAAGGGGTTTATGGCGATTTTGACCGTGAAACTTATCTTTCGGGTGAAATTGCACCCGTTTTCTTTGGATCGGCGGTGAATAATTTTGGCGTACAGGAATTGTTGGACACTTTCACGGAGATTGCCCCAAGTACGCAACCACGCCAAACAGATGTGCGGGTAGTTGAGCCAATGGAAAAGAAATTTACGGGATTTGTCTTTAAAATTCACGCTAATCTCGACCCAAAACACCGTGATAGAATTGCTTTTATGCGGGTTTGTTCGGGGACTTTTGAACGTAATAAATTTTACAAACACGTTCGTTTAGATAAAAATCTTCGATTCAATAATCCCTACACTTTTATGGCTCAGGATAAGGAAGTTATTGAAGAAGGTTTCCCAGGCGATGTGGTGGGTTTGTATGATACAGGAAACTTCAAAATTGGCGATACCATGACGGAAGGCGAAAACCTGCAATACCAAGGAATCCCGAGTTTTTCTCCCGAGATTTTTAAGGAATTAATGAATCTTGACCCAATGAAATCTAAGCAATTGGAGAAGGGAATTATGCAATTAACGGATGAAGGTGTGGCTCAATTATTCTTGCAACCACAATTGGGAAATCGTAAAATTGTGGGAACGGTTGGGGAACTTCAATACGAAGTAATTCAGTATCGTTTAGAACATGAATACGGAGCAAAATGCCGTTTTGACCACCGTGACATATCAAAAGCCTGTTGGATAACCTCGGAAGACCCCAAGAAATTAGCTGAATTTATTAGACTAAAAGGACAAAACATTGCCCAAGACAAAGATGACAACTATGTGTTCTTGGCAGAATCTGATTGGATTTTGAGGATGAATATCCAAAATAATCCAGATATTCAATTTCACTTTACTTCGGAATTTAAAAGGGCAGTTGAGGCATAAAAAAGAGGTCAGACGATTAAAATTGTCTGACCTCTTCTTATGTTTTATACTATTTGATATAGTTAACTGTGTATTCAGAGAGCGTTGCAGTGGCTTTATTTTTAAGTAGATCTCTTATGCTTGCATCAGTAGTATCATAATATCTTTCAATATATTTAAAGGTTTGATCTTTCGTGAAAGAAATAGCCATAGCAGAGGTAGTTAATTTTGATACAGTGAAATCAATCGTTGGTTTTCCAATTCCGTAATTTAATGATACTGACATTCCAGTAACCGTATATTTCACCGATTCTCCTTCAAAAAGAGCCGTTCCATTTGCCAAAAATTCGATAGTTGAACCGTCATTAGTACCTCCCAAAGGTAGTTCTACTGTCCTTCCACCCGAAGTAAAAGTTAATTTTCCAATGCTTTCTTTATGTTTCCACTTGCCTGTGAGGGTGGAAGTGGAAGGCGTTACGGCTTCGTCTTTTTTACTGCAGCAAGTAATTAGGGGAAGCATTAAAAATAAAAGAAGTATTTGGCAAACATACATATTTTTCATATCCAGAATGTATTTTGAGTTAAAATACAAATGTAATAAAAATCATATCTATTAGCTTAAGGAACTGAAATTAAATAACTTATCCATCTCTACTCGTCCTTTTTGAATGATTCTTCGTTACTAAAATCCTCATTTAGCGATGCTAAATTGCGGTTT
>JAYVIV010000045.1:0-6590 GCA_043769985.1 Arcicella sp. | reverse complement strand
TGTTGGTACTTAAAAACTCTTTAACAAAAACTATTGATAATCAATTAGTTATACTGTTTTCAACCGCTTAACAAATAGCGTACCGCTCAGTAATGATTTAAAGTCCAAAAGTAGTGAAAAAATCACAACTTCTGTGCTTTTAGAGGGTTTTATGTCTTAGATTTTGTCTTTTTTAGCCTGACGCCTAACTCTGATATATACGCAACTGCGTTTATTTCCAACAAATTTATAAAAATTATTGTAAAACGCTAAATTTTAAATGAAAATGCTTATAATGGTTCATTTAAAGGTATTTTAATCGTAGGTCTCGTCTCCTGTTGTTGTCTGTGTCTTTTCACGTTGTTGTCAGTGTCTTCACTGATAATCGGACTCCATTTGTCAGTGAAGACACTGACAACAACATCAGTTTATGATATTAAGAACGGCCTTGAAATGGGGCATTACTATGAGAATGGTAAAATTTCGGGTACTGTTATGTCGTTTGATGGAGAGAAGGCTTCATTTGTTACTACTAAAAAAGGTGCTAAAACAAATTGGTGTCGTCCATTTACAGTTTGCCCTGATGTGAATGGGTCCGCAGTGTATCTTTCTTCAACTGGTGTCATTACAGTAACAATTGGAAGATGTGCAACTGCGTGGTCATGTCCTCAATATTTTATTTACGATGGTGATCCAAGTTACGACAGTGCTTATTGGGATTATTTTTGGGACAATGTTCAACGGGCAAATCAATATAATCTGTATGATATAGTAAACACTGCGATCATAAATAACTGTCTAAAAACATTGACAGATTGTTTGGGAGGAGGTAATTATAGAAATAAATTACAAGATATGGTTGCAGGTCAATATATTCAAAATGGTGGAGACATTAATCTTATTTTTACAGAAAATGCTAATATGACAGACCCTGCACGTTTTGTTGGAAATTCTGGTAGTTCGTCAGTAAATAGTAATGTTCAATTAAACCCTAACTTATTAGCGAATAGAGCATTTGAATATGGTGTAGCTGTTGTACTTCATGAAAGTCTTCATGGTATTATGGAGTTGAAGGGTTTAAATTCGGGAACCGAAGCACAGGCTCATGAAAGAATGCTATTGCTATATTTTGAAATTTTAGTGGAGGCATTGTCTGATGGAACTCATATCTCTCGTTCAGATGCAGGAGCATTAACATTGAATGGTTTTGCATCTGTCTCTTCTTCTAATCCTACCCTTTTTGCACAGAAAGCTCAATCAGTTGGGTTAACTACGCAGCAAATTTCTGATGTTGCCTCAGAATATAAAAATAAAACGAAAGGTAGTAATTGTAACTAAATTATAATTAATCATGAATTCAATTAATAAAACTCTTTTTCTAATATTAATTTCATTAAAATGCTTTGGACAGCAAGAACCCCCATTAATAAGGGTAAGTGGAGAAACGCTTAAACTTGAACAATATTTATTCTCAGCTATGAATGCTGATAGCACAAAGAATGTATTAGATTCATTGTGTTGTTCAATTGATGTTTTCGCTAAATTTACTGTTAAAAAAGGCTTAATAAGTCCAGTAATTTATTCTGAAAGCACTCCTTTGATTATACAGAACTTAGTAACTAAATTAATTTTGAGTACGTCCTTGTATTGGAAAGAAATAGAAGATACAAAATATCTTCTACCTTTATCTCTCAATATTAATTCGGAGAATTGTATTAATTTAAATGAAATAATGAAGTCGAATGAAATTATTAATCATAGAGCCTTTTGGGCAATTCAAAGTGAACAAGAAAAAGTTGATGAAAAGGCAATATGGTTAATGAAAAATGAACGGTTCAAAGGAATTATATTACATACAGTAAGGGTTTTAAAAATATGTAACAATTGCTCGAAAGAAACGAAGTGATACTCTTAAATATAAAGTAAAAAAGCCTTCCAGATAACTCTGAAAGGCTTTTCCTTTTACAAATTTCGAGTTCAAGAAAGAAAACTATTCAGCAACTTCTTTCTTACCGCCGAAACGCTTGTAGAATTTATCAACACGACCCGCTGTGTCAAGTAATACATTTTTACCTGTATAAAATGGGTGCGATTGAGAAGAAACCTCGATTTTGAATACTGGATACGTAGCTCCTTCAAATTCAGTTGTTTCAGTAGTGTTCACACATGACTGTGTTAAAAACTTGTAATCAGCCGACAAATCGTGGAAAACCACTGGCTTGTAATTTGGATGAATTTCTGGTTTCATGATGTTTTTGATATAAGACGATTCCCTGCCGTCCGTTTTTTAGTTGTAAATTTAAACGGTTAAAAATTTAATCAGTTTTTTAACTATTTTCAAGTTATAGAATTGGGAGGAAAATTATAACTAATGTAAATTAAAAACTGTTTAACTACAAAACTTTATAACCTCTATAACTATCTCCAAAAAGGACTGCAAAATTACGATAATTTCATGACATTCAAAAATTATTTTATTGTTAAGAGTTCCATTTTTTGAAAGAATAGTTATCCACAAAAAAATTTAAAAATTTACTTTATAACTATTCTAAGGTTGATGTTTCATAACTCTCTGATAATCAGAATTTGCATTGTACATTACGAATAGAACAAATATTCGGAAGGGAAATGGAGTGTTTTTCCCCATTGCAATTCGTTTTACAAATTGCTATCTTTGAAGTGCATATCACAAAACCACCGTTTAGGAATCCGCTGAATCTTTCATTTTAAGATACTTCGTTAATTACCGCTACGAATTTATACTGAAAGGTTACCCCAAAAAATTAAACTATTTTCAAATTGGTTTATCCACAACCAACAGTTCATTATTTACGCAATAACCAAATCATAAATACCATCCTTTGTTTTATTGTTTAACTATTTCCCCCAAAACCCGAGTATTATGTACGTTTTAAAAAGAGATGGCAGACGTGAGTCTGTAAAGTTTGACAAGATTACCGCCAGAATCGAAAAACTTTGTTATAGTCTCGATCCCTTCTTTGTTCAGCCCTTAGATGTGGCCAAAAAAGTTATCACTGGACTTTATGATGGCGTAACCACCAGCGAATTAGACAATTTAGCGGCTGAAACTGCGGCTTCAATGACCACCAAGCACCCAGATTACGCAGTGCTTGCGGCAAGAATAGCCATTTCAAATTTGCACAAAGAGACCCAAAAGTCTTTTTCTGCAACCATGAAACGCTTGTTCAATTATACAGACCCAAAAACGGGTGAGAATGCGGCCTTGTTATCAAAAGAAGTTTACGATATTATCAAGAAAAATGCTGCTGAATTAGACGCTGCAATCATTTATGACCGTGACTTTGGCTACGACTATTTTGGTTTCAAGACTTTAGAGAAATCTTATTTATTGAAATTGGAAGGAAAAATTGTGGAACGTCCTCAGCACATGCTCATGCGGGTTGCCGTTGGAATTCACGGGGCTGAAATTGAGTCGGTTCTTGAAACTTATAATTTACTTTCTGAACGTTGGTTTACCCACGCAACGCCTACTTTGTTCAATGCAGGCACGCCAAAACCTCAGATGTCTTCTTGCTTTTTATTAACGATGCAAGATGATTCAATTGAGGGAATTTATGATACTTTGAAGCAATGTGCAAATATCTCGCAATCGGCGGGTGGCATTGGTTTATCAATTCACAATATTCGTGCAACGGGTTCATACATTAAAGGAACCAACGGAACATCAAACGGAATTGTGCCGATGTTACGAGTATTTAATGATACTGCCAGATACGTTGATCAAGGCGGAGGAAAACGTAAAGGCTCTTTTGCCATTTATATTGAACCTTGGCACGCTGACATTTTTGACTTTTTATCATTAAAGAAAAATCACGGAAAAGAGGAAATGAGAGCAAGAGATTTGTTCTATGCCCTTTGGATTCCAGATTTGTTCATGCAACGTGTTCGTGATAATGATACGTGGTCGTTGTTCTGTCCGCATGAATGTCCAGGCATGGGAGATTCGCACGGGGAAGAATTTGAGAAATTATATAATGGTTATGAATTAGCGGGTAAGGCACGAAAGGTGGTGAAGGCTCAGGATTTATGGTTCGAGATTTTGGAATCACAAACCGAAACGGGTACTCCTTATATGTTGTTTAAAGATCACGCTAATAAAAAATCTAATCAGCAAAATTTGGGTACGATTAAATCATCTAATTTATGTACTGAAATCATTCAATACACTTCAAAAGACGAAGTAGCAGTTTGTAATTTGGCATCATTAGCGTTGCCTAAATACCTAAAAACGAACGAGAGAGGTTTCTTGGTTTTTGACCATGAAGAATTGTATCGAGTTACAAAGGTTGCGACCAAGAATTTAAACAAGATTATTGACCGCAATTATTACCCAGTAAAAGAAGCACAGATTTCAAATTTCCGTCACCGTCCAATTGGTTTGGGTGTTCAGGGATTGGCCGATGTGTTTATTATGTTGAGAATGCCATTTGAATCTCACGAAGCAAAGCAATTGAATAAAGAAATATTCGAGACACTTTATTATGCTGCGATGGAGGCTTCTATGGAATTAGCGATTAAAGAAGGTCCTTACGAAACTTGGGCAGGTTCGCCAATTTCAAAAGGTGTTTTCCAGTTTGATATGTGGGGTGTTACGCCAGAATCAAAGCGTTGGGATTGGGAAGCCTTGCGTTCAAAAGTGAAAGAACATGGCGTTCGTAATTCCTTATTGGTTGCACCAATGCCAACGGCTTCAACTTCGCAAATCTTGGGGAATAACGAATGTTTTGAACCATATACTTCTAATATTTACGCCCGAAGAGTATTGTCAGGCGAGTTTGCGGTGGTGAACAAACATTTATTGCGTGACTTGGTGAAATTGGGATTGTGGAACGATTCGATGAAAAATAAATTGATTTCTGCCAACGGTTCAGTACAAAACATCAATGAAATTCCTCAGAATTTGAAGGAATTGTACAAAACGGTTTGGGAAATTAAGCAAAAAGTAATTATTGAAATGGCTGCCGACCGAGGGGCGTATATCTGTCAGTCGCAGTCGTTAAATATACACATTCAAGACCCGAACTTCGGAAAACTAACCTCGATGCACTTCTACGCATGGGAGCAAGGCTTGAAAACTGGGATGTATTATCTCAGAACGAAAGCTGCCGCCGATGCTATTAAGTTTACAGTCGAGAAGCAAGCCGAAGTGGCAATTGAGCAAGCCAATGTTGTGCAAGAGCATGAGATGAACTACGAAGCCTACGCTGCGAATGCGGCTACTGCGAAGTCCTCGGCTGCCACGCTCACCGTAGCTGGTTTAGACAATGTACCAGAGCAAAACTGGTCGGATATGCAATGCTCAATTGATGACCCTGATGGGTGCGAAGCCTGCGGGTCTTAATAATTTCGAGTAACTTTTTTTGGAAGCCCTCAATTCTGTTTGGATTGGGGGCTTTTATCTTAACTTTTTCATTTCTGAGTCTGTAATGTTTATTACTTAGAAAATAACTTTTAAAATAATAGAATATATGCAAAAATTAGATTTTATTAGAAACCTTGAAGAGATTGTAAATAAACTTAAATCACGAGAAATAAATCAAGAATTTATAGATGGCTTTGAAGTTCCAAATAATGATTACCCTTATAGTCGTATTAGACCTTTGCTTTTTATTTCAAAAAGCGGATATGACCAAATTAGAAGCGATCAAAAATATAAACAAATATTGGAGTGTCTAAATGCCGACGATATTTATGAAGAAACAAATTTATCTGAATTATCAACTATATTAATTACAGGTAATGCATATAATATCTTGTTAAAATCAACTTCAACCACATTTTATAATTTTCATAACTCGTTAATTAAAACTTTATATCTTTCAAAAAAAGTATTACTTAACAAGGTTACTGAATTAAATTTTCAAAAATCAATCGAAGATGGAATTGTAATATTTCAAATTATAATTGAACAAGACGGACTTGAAACAGAGAAGTACATTAAAATATTTACTGCCTTGCAAGAGTTGATTGAGACATTGAGTAAGATTTTTGAAGAAACAGAACAAAAATCTGAGATAATATTACTTGATAGTGGAAGTGACACAAATGTTGGTATTAGGACAGGTATTGAAACTGCGGGGTCTTTGTTCTTGATTTTTAAAGAAATCTGGGATTTTATTACAAATTTTCGATATTATAAGCAAGATCAAAAGAATAAAGCTTTATTGGATAGTTTATCTATTAGAACTGAAATATCAAAAAAGGTTAAAGAAGGAATAATAACAGAAGAAGAAGGAAAACAGTATGTTCATATAATTAGAACAAGAACTAATGAATTAATTGGTATGAAAGTATTACCAAAGCAAATTGTATTAGAAAATAGTCAAATTGAAAATAAGAAACTGTTAATGGAATTTGAAGGCTTTAAAATGTTAACGAGTGGAGAACAGGCATAAAACTCCCGTTGTTGTTTGTGTCTCCACAGACAACTCTATCAATTGAACTTCCCGTTGTTGTTTGTGTCTCCACAGACAACTCTATCAATTGAAATTTGGTATGGTTATCTGTGAAGACACAGACAACAACACCCTTTGCCTACAAGCTACAAGCATACAGATTGGTTGGAGAAA
>JAYVIV010000044.1:0-20263 GCA_043769985.1 Arcicella sp. | reverse complement strand
GTGCCTATGAAAGTGGCTTTTTCTTCGGAAGGAACAATGGATTATGATGGTGATAACTTGAAATATGAATGGACATTTGGGAAAGGAATGACGAAAAGTAATCTTCCAAATCCAACATTTACTTTTATGAAAGCTGGCATTTATAAGCCTGTTTTGAAAGTAACGGATGCTTCTGGAAATGTTACTGAAAACACCATTGAAATTAAGGTTGGGAATGACGTTCCAAAGGTTGATTTGGCAATAAAGGGTAATAAAACTTTTTATTGGAACGATGAGAAAATTGCCTACGAAGTGAAGGTTTCGGATAAAGAAGATGGTTCATTGGTTAATAAAAAAATTAAGGACGAAGATGTGCAAGTGAACATTGACTATTTGGAAGGATATGATAAGACAATCATTGCCCAAGGACATCAAGCTAATATGAGTGTATCTTCTGGAAAACGCTTAATTGAACTTTCTGACTGTAAATCTTGTCATTCGATTGACCAAAAATCTATCGGACCAAATTATAAAGAAGTTGCCAAAAAGTACAAAGGTAAATTCATGATTGAGGCGAAATTAGTGGAGAAAATCATCAAAGGTGGTGGTGGAGTTTGGGGCGAACAACCGATGGCGGCTCACCCACAAGTTACTAAAGCCGAAGCAACCGAAATGGTAAAGTATATTCTCTCTTTGGCAGACGATAAAAAAGCAAGCCAACCATTGAAAGGTGAATATTTAACGAAAGACAATGGCAAAGCAGGTACGTATATGTTTTCGGCAAGTTATACAGATAAAGGAGCCAACAACATGAGTTCACAAACGGGTTCAAAATCATACTCGCTGAGAAGTGCCAAAATTAAGGCTAATACTTATGATTCGTCAAAAGAAACGATGAATTATAAGGTTGATGGTATCGGCGAAATCGTTATTGCCTTAAATGATAAAGGCTACGTTTCTTACAATGACATTGACTTTTCAGGCATTGGTGCTTTCAAGGTTATGGGTATTGCTTCGGACGAAAGAACGGTCGGTGGAAAAGTAGAAATACGCTTAGATTCACCCACAGGGCAATTATTGGGTACGGGAGACATTGAAAAAGGTGCACCCAAACCAACGAAAATCGCTATCAGCCCAACGGCAGGATTCCATAATTTATACTTAGTTTTCTCAAATCCAAATAATGGTGGGAAGCCGCTTTATGCGTTGATGGATATTACGGTTGAGAAAGATGGTGCGGGGGTTTCGGGGTCTGGGAAGTGATTTGATTTAGATTGAGTGAAAACGCCTCTTCTGAATGGTAATTTAGGAGGGGCGTTTTTTTGTTTGTTTAACTCACATCGATTTGTACTCGATCTGGCACTTCTTTTGTAATATAATACAAAAGAAGTGAGTGGAATACATTTTATCAAATGCCTCTAACTGTAAATTAATATTTGTTAGAATTAAATCCCATGATAAAATAGAAATTTCAGACTAAATTACAATAGAAAAAGGTGTAAATTTGTAATATTCCAAGAATTAAAAATGGCTAAAAGTAAAGCAAGAGATATAACTGAAAAAACAATCAAGCGTTTGTATGCTTTATCAGGCAATCAATGCGCTTTCCCAAATTGTAATACACCTTTTTTAAGTTCTGAAAGTGAAATAAATTTCTCTAATATTTGTCATATCGAGGCAGCAGAACCTGGTGGACAAAGGTATAATTCTCATTCAAATGATGATTATCGTAGAAGTTATGAAAATTTAATGCTCTTGTGTGCAAATCATCATTTGGAAACTAATGACGTTGTAAAATATACAGAAGCAATTCTTCACGAAATGAAGAAAAATCACGAAGCTAAAATTCTTAGATTAATTTCAGAGAGCAATATTCTTGTAAAAAATCCATCTGCTTTAAATATTATTGTTGGATACGTTGGAAGCAGAATTTTTGAAAATACAATAATAACTGAGCCAACGAATGCACCTGATACTGAGGATAAAATTTTATACAATAACGTTGTTCTTTTCAAACCTATAATTAAAGAATATGCTGTTTATCAAGGTAAACTAAATAAACTTTATGAAGAGATAGAAAAACAAGGTTCTACTAAAAAAGAATTTGTTCTTCAAAATATTAAAACCATTTATCTAAAAGAGAAAGGGAAATATAAAGATATAGAAGGAATTAGAGAAAATGCTGACACTGTCATTGAGAAAGTAGAAAGTGAACTATGGAAAATTATAGATAACTCAAGTAATCCAAATTCTGCATTACCAATTGAAGCTATAAAAATTGGCTTATTAATTATAATGGTTGATGCTTTCATGCGTTGTAATATTTTAGAAGAGCCACCCAAGTTATGATAATAAATAAGAACATAAATCCAGAAAGAGACTTATATTACTTAGGTGGAAAAGTAATAGAAGTTCTCAATTTATTTAATCAAAATGAAGTTGATTATTTTGAACTGTTTCTTTCAGTAAGTAAATCGAATAAAGTATCATTAAACCTGTACTCATTAGTTTTAGATTGGTTATTTATTTTAGGTGTTATTAAAAAAGGTAATAAAGGATTGATAATAAAATGTTTTTAAAACAAGTCATCATACAAAACAAGAACACTATAATAAGAGATATTCCCTTTCATAAAGGGATAAACTTAATTGTAGATGAACGTCCTGAAAGTATTCGTCTAAAAACAGATACGGGTAATAGTATTGGGAAAACGACAGTTTTAAGGCTGGTCGATTTTTGCTTTGGTGGAGATGGGAAAAATATTTATCAAGACTCAGAATTTAATAAGCAACCGAATACGATAATTGAGAATTTCTTAAAAGACAATGAAATTATTATTACTACGATTTTAATAGATACTTTTGAAGGCGTTCCTAATCATCAAGTGACTATTAAAAAGAACTTCTTATCTCGCAATAAAAAATTACAAGAAATAAATGGAGAAAATATAACTAATGATAAGGAATTCGATAAAGCACTAAAAAAAGAAATCTTCAATTCAGAAGTAGATAAACCAACTTTTCGTCAGATTATTTCTAAAAATATTAGAGATGAAAAAAATAAAATGACAAACATTGTTAAAGTTTTAAATTCATTCGCAACTTCCGAAGTTTATGAAGCACTCTACTTATTTTGGTTAGGGATAAATACTGATAGTCATAGTGAGAAAGAAAGGTTGTCATTAGATAAAAAGAAAGAAGAAAATTTTCAAAAAAGATTAAGAAAAGAGGGTGAACTATCCTTGATAGAACAACAATTAATTCTTTTAAATGACAAAATCAATGAATTAAATAAGAGAAAAAACAAATTTAATCTCAACGAAAACTATGCTGTCGATGTTGACAAATTAAATGAAATTAAATCAAAATTAAATAGAAGTGCAACAGAGTTAAGTAGATTGGAAATTCGGAAAGATTTAATTAATGAAAGTAAAGACGATTTAGAGCAAGAGTATACTCAAATCGACACCAGTCAAATCAAATCTCTTTATGAAAAAGCGAAATCGCTGATAACAAATATTCAAGTTTCTTTTGAAGATACCGTTAAATTTCATAACGATTTAATTTCTGAAAAATTGGAATATATTACTAAAGAACTTCCTGAAATAGAACAACAAATCCGAAAAATAAAATCAGAAATTATTGTTTTTCGTAAAGAAGAAGATGCATTAACAGAAACGCTTAATAAATCTGCTTTAGTTGAAGATTTTGAAAAAACTATATTAGATTTAAACAAGCAGTTTGAACGAAAGGGTAATTTAGAAGAGCAAAAAAGATTGTGGCGTTATTCACAAGAAAAATTAGCCGAAATTGATGAAAGTTTGAATGCCATAAATCAGGGTATTTCTTCAAAAGACAACCAAATACAGAACAGAATAACAGAGTTTAATAAATATTTCTCTGTGATGTCAAATAGACTTTATGGAGAAACTTATCTGCTAAGCTCTCAAAAAAATGAAAAGGGTTATGAACTAATTGTTACTAACCTTGAGGGAAATCCAAGTACAGGAAAGAAAAAAGGACAAATAGCAGCTTTTGATTTTGCTTATATCGAGTTTGCAGACAAACTTGACATTGAATGTTTGCACTTTATTATGCACGACCAGCTTGAGACTATTCACGACAACCAGCTTAACACAATAGTCGAAGTTGCTAATAGTATCAATGGGCAATACATAGTGCCAATTTTAAGAGATAAAATTCCATCAAATATCGACATTAGTGATTATGAAGTTCTATCGTTGTCTCAAGACGATAAACTGTTTAGAATTAGATAAAATTTATTTAGTCTGAGTTTTATTTCAAGTTACAGACTCTCGTTGTTGTATTTGTTCCTACATACAACAAAACGAAATTTAAACTATTTATGAAGACAGAGACAAAACGTGGTAAATTTCCTCCAAATCAGGCAAGACTCCTTCAAATTTATAATTTGTCTCAAAGTAACTAAAAGTCCTTCAAGCGAATCGTTTGGAGGACTTTTTTTGTGTCGCTTTAAGTCAAAAAAATCACTCTCCCAAACCAATGAAAGAGTGATTCTATAACAAATAGATTATCTTATCCCTACAAAACAAACCCAACCCCAACCGTGGAATTTGTCTGGTCATCTATCAAAATAAATGCTCCATTGGCTGGATTATCTTCGTATTTATCGGCAAAAATTGGCTTGGCGGTTTTCAGCGTTATTTCCCCAATTTCATTCAATTTCAATTCTGAAACGCCACTTTCAATCGTTTCTTGATTCACTACATCAATTTTTGAATTCAAAGAAATAATCTTAGCTTTTGAATCATTGATACCGTGTTGAAGGATGTAAGTTCTGCCCGAAACCAAAGCCTGAGAATCCATCCAGCAAACTCTGGCAGTTATTCCTTTCAATTGATTGGGTTGGTTATTGGCTTTCACCAACATATTTCCACGAGATACATCCACGTCAGTTTCCAACGTAATTACTACTGATTCTTTTGCTCCTGCGGTTGATAATTGTGTACCAAACTTCTCAATTGTTGCAATTTTTGAACTTTGTCCTGTTGGTAAAACCGTGATTTCTTCTCCTACTGAAAACGTTCCCGAAGCAATTTTTCCTGCATAACCTCTATAATCATGAAATTCTTCGGTTTTTGGTCTAACTACAAATTGAACTGGAAAACGAGCGGGTTTACTAATTTCATCAAAAGAAGTATTTTCCAATTCTTCCAATAATGGCGAACCTTCATACCAAGGCATTTCCGTTGATTTTACTGAAAGATTTTGACCATATAAAGACGACATCGGGATGAATGTAACCTCTTGCCCAGCAAACGAAACTTTGTCCGCAATTGCCTGAATATCAGCCTTTATGGAATTGAAACGTCCCTCAGAATATCCCACTAAATCCATCTTATTCACGCACACAATCACCTTCGGAATACGGAGCATGGAAGCAATGAAGAAGTGACGGAAAGTTTGTTCCAAAACACCATTTCGGGCATCAATCAAAATCATGGAAACCTTTGTGTTGGACGCACCCGTAACCATATTACGAGTGTACTCAAAGTGTCCTGGGGTATCAGCAATGATGTATTTTCGTTGTGGCGTTGAAAAATAAATATTCGCCACATCAATCGTAATCCCTTGTTCACGCTCGGCAATGAGTCCGTCGGTAAGGAGAGAAAGGTCGAAGAAATCCAGCCCCTTTCGTTTTGAGGCAGCTTCCAATGCCTCAATTTTATCTTTGGTTATTGACTTTGTTTCGTATAAAAGTCGTCCGATTAATGTGCTTTTGCCATCATCAACAGAACCTGCGGTTGCAATTCTTAGTATGTCCATCTTTTTAGTTGTGAGTTAGTGAGTTGTGAGTTGTGAGTTAGCGTCCGTAAAATCACTAATTCACTAAATCACAACTCACAACTAATCAAAAATATCCTTGTTGTTTACGTTTTTCCATGGCGGCTTCCGAGCGTTTATCGTCTATTCTGGCACCACGTTCTGAGATTTCTGCCGAGAGAATTTCTCCAATAATATCATCTAATTCAACTGCTTCTGATGCCACAGCGGCAGTACAAGTCATGTCGCCAACGGTTCTAAAGCGGACGGTTGCTTCAAACGGTATTTCATCAGCATCTTTATTAAGGTGTTCAGAATCAGCCCATAACATTCCATCACGTTCAATTACTTGGCGTTTATGTGAGTAATAAATGGAAGGAATTGCCATTTTTTCTTCCTTAATATAATTCCAAACGTCTAATTCTGTCCAGTTTGAAATAGGGAAAACTCTTACGTTTTCACCGATGGCAATTCGTCCGTTCAGCATATCAAATAATTCTGGACGTTGGCGTTTTGAATCCCATTGACCGAAGTCATCACGAACCGAGAAAATACGTTCTTTGGCACGAGCTTTTTCTTCATCACGTCTTGCCCCACCAATACACGCATCGAATTTGAATTCCTCAATTGCATCTAAAAGTGTAACCGTCTGCAAGACATTTCTTGAAGCATATTTCCCCGTTTCTTCCTTCGCTTTTCCTTGATTGATAGAATCTTGCACATAACGAACAATCAACTCAGCCCCTGTTTCTTTGGCAAGCCAATCACGAAATTCGATAGTCTCTGGAAAGTTATGACCCGTATCAACATGAACCAATGGAAAAGGGATTTTTCCAGGATAAAATGCCTTTTGAGCCAAACGGACAAGGGTTATGGAATCTTTACCTCCCGAAAAAAGAAGGGCGGGTTTCTCAAATTGAGCAGCTACTTCACGCATGATGTAGATGGCTTCATCTTCTAATTCACGAGGGAAATAGCCGTGTCTTGGAATAGCCCCCCCGCCCCCGAAGGGGGAGTTTACAGTATCTATTTTTTTAAAATCTTTTAATATTATATTATTCATATTCCTAAAATTTACTTACAAAATTGTATTTAGAATTCAATTTAGAGCGAAACAATTCCCCCTTCGGGGGTTAGGGGGCTGTATGCAACCCACATTCCTTCTGGGATTCTTCCCACCACCAACGACCTGCCCGAGGGTTTTCGCCTTCTTGGATGGCACGTGTACAAGGCTGACAACCGATTGAGATAAAACCTTTTCTGTGAAGAGGATTATCTGGTACTCGATTAACTTTCAGATAATCAGGCACTTGCTCATAAGTCCAATGAATTAATGGATTGAATTTAATGATCTTATTGCCTTCATCCCATTCCACAATTTTCATACCCGAACGGTTTTCTGATTGCTCCGAACGCAGACCCGTAATCCATATTTCTGCTCCTGCCAAAGCTCGTTTCAAGGGTTCAATTTTACGAATAAAGCAACATTGTTTGCGGTTTTCAACGGAAAAATAAAAACTATTGAAACCTTTTTCTTTTACTAAGGCTTCTACTCTTGAAGTATTCGGAAAATAGGTTTCAAATGGCTTATTATACTTAGTTTTGGTAGCATCCATTAACTCGTAACTCTCTTGAAACAAACGACCTGTATCTAAGGTAAAAACGCTGATACTCAAATTATTACGAAAAATTGCATCAGTAATTACTTGGTCTTCTTGACCGAAAGAAGTTGAAAAAACTACATTTTTATAGTTTTCAGTAATATGTTTTAAGCTGTTTTCGAGCGAAAGACTTTCTAATTTTGTGATTAATTCTTGCATAATTCAATGAGTGATTGAGTGACTGATAGAATGATTTAATATTCTAAAAACACTTAATTCAACTATTAAATTTGTTGAAAAGATAAATTTACTTGCAAAGATATACAAAGTCTATTGAATTAGTATTCTAATAGAAAAAATATTTGGCAATTTTTAGACTTTCTTACCAATTTATCTGTTATCTTTAAAGCAAATCCTTACACAATTATCAGCATACCTAAATCATAAAACGTATGAATCAGGGACTTGACGCCTACTTCGAGAAGACCGACAGTCATAGCCGTGTATCGGATATGAATGTAAAGGAATTGAAAAATCTGGTTCGTCAGGGTGAAGGAACTTCCCTTGAATTTAAGCTCAAAGCTACTCATCCCGAAAAAATTGTTCGTGAAATTGTCGCTTTTGCAAACAGCAAAGGAGGAAAACTTTTGTTGGGCGTTAATGACGACAAAACCATTCCTGGGCTAAAATTTGTGGATGAGGAGGAGTATATTTTAGTACGTGCCATTGAGCGTAATTGCCATCCACCCATCAACTATGAACTCGAAAGAATTGCCATTACAGATGAACGTGATGTATTGGTTTTCAATATCCCAAAAAGTCCTAAAAAACCTCATTTCGTGCAGCTTGAAAATGAGCAAAATGGTAAAGCTTATGTGCGAGTAAAAGACCGTTCCGTACAAGCAAGTCGTGAAGTGAAACAGATTTTGAGACGTGAAAATGAAGATGGCATTAAGTTTACTTACGGAGATAAAGAAAAGATTTTAATGACTTATCTTTCTGAAAATCAAAAAATTACGATTGAAAAATTTGCTGAAATTGCAAAAATTCCTCTTCGCTCAGCTTCTCATACTTTGGTACTTTTGGTATTGAGCAATGTATTAAAAATTCAACCCGATGAAGTAATGGATTGGTATTATTTGGTTTAGAAGAAAAGCAAAAAGGGAGAAACGGAGGAATAAGAAAAAATATATCACTCATACGTTTCTCCCTTTTTACTTTCTTCCATTCCTCCTACTTTTTTTCGTAGTACGGCGTGGTTTCTGGAACTTCAATCACTGGCGGTCTCCAACCAATTTTTTTACCAAATTTGAAAGTTATTCCTGCACTAAGGCTTACCAAATTACTATAACCATCTGAATACGTAATTCCTGTATATTTTATCTTCGCAAAGATTCCTAATCTGTCAGCATACTCTTGTAAATGTACGCCAATACTTGGTGAAAATCCCCAATTTAGACATTCTCCCGTTGGTAAATTTGGGGTATAACTACGATAATTTTCATTAATCCGAGCATCATATTTTGTATAAAAAGCCCCTGTTTCAAGTCCTATGAAGGGTTTTATTAATTTTTTACTCAATAAATAATACTCTCCTCCCACAGTCATTGGAAGAACTGTTTTGTATGAATACCCATAAGTTTTCGCTGAATAATCGAAATTAGATACGGCAATCAATGCAATTCTCATATCATGAACGCCCACGGTTGCTGTGGTTCTAAATTTGTCGGACAAGTGTTTGCGAAGGCTTAATTCAAAGCCAGAACCTGCAAAGGGAGCTTCGTTACCAAATCCTTTTTCAACGGTGTAACTGAAACTGGTACTGACTTGAATTTGTGCAGTAGATAAAAAAGGTATGAGTAAGAAAAGCAGTAATAGGTTTTTCATATCGTTTGGCGGGTCATGCAGGTTGATGAATCTGTTGAACTTGGAAACATTTAACGAATATATGAAATTATTTATTACGCTACTGAATTGACTATCAATTAATTAAGTAAAGAACTTTTTTTAATGGTTTACTAATGCTTTGTAAACTATTCTTAGTTTTATTTGTTATCTTACTATAATAATGACAAAAATCACATCAGAATAAGAAAGTTTTTAGAAATAAGCGTACTAACTCAACAGTAACTCGAATGGCACGATTTTTTATGGGTTAAACTATTGATAATCAATACTTATTGATAAAAATAAATCCTAATTATGAAGTTACTAAGATGCGTACTATATTTGTGAAACTATTAAATATATCATTCACAACCACAAAAAAATACCGCCGATGAAAAACGAGCCAATCATACTAACAACCGACTCAGTTGATTTGTTAGTGGCGAATATCGCCGAAGAGTTATTAAAAGGTCATAATACTTACAAGTCTGAGACCGCAGAATTGAAAAAGAAAATTAAAATAGGAATGTTACGAACATTATCTTATCAGGAATCAATTCAGAAGCAACAGCAAAGAGTTGCCTAAGTAGATGAGTATTAGGACCTTACCGCCATAAGGTTTTTTATGATATGTTCTAAATACCTAATCAAACCTTCCCCTTCAAAAAATCAGCCGTATAATTCCCCTCAATCTTTACCATTTCCTCTGGAGTTCCTTCAAACGTAATGTAACCACCCTTTTCTCCACCTTCTGGACCAATGTCAATGATATGGTCAGCCGATTTTATTACTTCCATGTTGTGTTCAATAATGATTACTGAATCGCCCTGTTCCACCAAAGCATTAATGGCTTTCAGGAGTTTTTTAATGTCGTGGAAATGTAAGCCTGTGGTTGGTTCATCGAAAATGAAGAGCGTTTTTCCTTTGTTTGGATTGCCTTTACCTAAGAAACTTGCCAATTTTACCCGCTGTGCTTCTCCGCCCGAAAGTGAATTTGACGACTGTCCTAATTTGACATATCCCAAACCTACTTCTTGTAAGGGCAACAGCTTTTCTACTAATTTTGGTTGGTCTTTTTTGAATAATTCAATGGCTTCGTCCACCGTCATATCCAAGATGTCGGCAATGTCATTTTCGTGATATTTTACGTCTAAAACTTCTTGCTTAAAACGTTTGCCTCCGCATGATTCACATTTGAGTTTTACGTCTGCCATAAACTGCATTTCGATGGTTACAAAACCTTCCCCCTGACAAGTTTCGCAACGTCCACCTTCTACGTTGAAAGAGAAGTGAGCGGGTTTATAACCTCTTGATTTTGAAACGGGTTGTTCAGAATATAAGAGCCTAATTTGATCGTAAGCCTTGACGTAAGTAACTGGATTTGAGCGAGATGACTTGCCAATAGGATTTTGGTCAACCATTTCAACGGCTTCAATTTTATTAACACTTCCCGTCATTTCACCAAATTTCCCTGTTTCATCTGTGTAAGTTCCTAAGAGTTTTCCAAGGGCAGGATACAAAATTCTACGTACTAAAGTAGATTTCCCCGAACCACTCACCCCCGTGACAACATTGAGAATTCCCAGAGGGAATTTTACGGAAACATCCTTTAAATTATTCTCATAAGCTCCCTTAATTTCAATAAAACTCGTTGATTTTCTACGAAATTTTGGGACTTCAATTTTGTCTATACCTAAAAGGAAGTTAAGAGTATGAGAAACAGCCCCCCCCGCCCCCGATGGGGGAGCTACCGACCACCATTTTTCAGCGGAAGATTTTAAATCGGAGTCAGAGGCTCCCCCATCGGGGGCAGGGGGGGCTATTTGTAGTACCAATTCCCCTCCATTTCTCCCTGCATCGGGTCCAATATCAATAATTTGGTCGGCGGCACGCATCACTTCTTCTTCATGTTCAACCACAATTACGGTATTTCCCATGTCTCGCAAAGATTCTAAAACTGATACTAATCTCAACGTATCTCGGGGGTGCAAACCGATGCTTGGTTCATCCAAAATATACATTGAACCAACCAAAGCACTTCCCAAAGAAGTTGCCAATTTTATCCGTTGAAATTCACCGCCCGAAAGCGTGGAAGCTAAACGATTTAAACTCAAATATCCTAAACCAACTTTATTCATATATTCCAATCGAGCTTCAATTTCTTGAAGGATTCTTTTAGATACATCGTATTGATAATCAGCTAATTGTAGATTGTTAAAGAACGTCATTACATCCGTAATTGGCATCAAAACTAAGTCAATTATAGACTTCCCTCCTACTTTCACGTAACCCGCATCTTGACGTAGACGTGAGCCTTTACACTCGGGACAGGTTGTACGCCCACGATAGCGTGAGAGCATTACACGATACTGAATTTTGTAGGTTTCAGCCTCAATCATTTTGAAGAAGGCATCCAAACCAGAAAAATATTTATTACCCGACCATAAAACTGCTTTTTGTTCTTCCGTTAAATCTTTGTAGGGACGATGAATGGGGAAATCGAATTTTTGGGCATTTTTGATTAAGGGTGTTAAAAATTCACCCATTTTTTCAGTTCGCCACGGTGCTATTGCACCTTCATAAACGGATAACCCTTTATCTGGAATAATCAAATCTGGGTCGAGTCCCAAAACTCTACCAAAACCATCGCATTTTTTGCAAGCTCCGTATGGATTATTAAAACTAAAAAGATTCAAAGAAGGCTCTTCAAATAGGATTCCATCGGCTTCAAATTTATCGGAAAATACTTTTGTTGCTCCATCAATTACTTCCACAATACACGCTCCTTCTCCTTCAAAAAAGGCAGTTTGAACAGAATCCGACAAGCGAAATTGTGTTTCTTCCTCGGGCTGACCGTTCTCTTCTTTTTTAATAGCAACTCTGTCAATCAGAATCTTATAATTATTGGTAAAAAGATTTATAGGTGGAAGATTTTTCAATTCTTCTTTATTGTCCAATAATTCTTCCAAAAATTTTATCTCTCCATCAATCACAATCCGAGTATAACCTTTCTGAATTAAAACCTTCATTTCCTCGATCAATGTTCGTTGATGTTTCAGAAAAAACGGAGATAAAATCATGACCCGAGTATTTTCTTCCAAAGTAAAAAGATAGTCCACAACGTCTGAAATAGTGTCTTTGCTAACTTCTTTGCCCGACACAGGCGAAATCGTTACACCCGCTCGTGCGAACAATAATTTCAGGTAATCGTAAATTTCAGTAGTTGTCCCCACCGTTGAGCGTGGGTTTTTTGTAGAAACTCTTTGCTCGATGGCAATCGCAGGAGAAATGCCCTTGATATAGTCCACGTCAGGTTTTTCCATTCGTCCCAAAAACTGCCGAGTGTATGAACTCAAACTTTCTACGTACATCCGTTGCCCCTCCGCAAAGAGCGTATCAAATGCCAAAGATGACTTTCCCGAACCCGATAAACCCGTGATTACCACCAGTTTATTTCGGGGAATGGCAACATCAATATTTTTAAGATTATTAACTCTTGCTCCTTTAATGATGATATAACGCTTAGGGTCAAGGTCTTCGAATGGAGTATTGTTGTGATTCTGGGTTTCGGTAATATTCATGAATGTATGGAATGGCAATTAGGTTTTCCGTAAGGCTAATCACGACAAAATGAGTCTTATTATAGTAACAAAGATAACAAATTTTAAGAATGTTTAGTTGCGGGGAAAGGTGGATAGATTAAGATAAAATAAAACAATCCTTTCCTGCAAAAGAATGTTTAGTATCTTGCAAGAAAATATACTTTATTTGCGTTTATAGAAGACAAATAAATAACAAAAATAATCACAATCATGAAAAAGTTTTTTTTCTTATTATTTTTATCAATCGTTTCATATACAAGTACTTACGCCCAAGACCCAATCGTTATAAAACAAGATAGTTCCGTGCGTGATTTAGATGAACCCGTTGATGTACGTGATTTGCCTTTCCGTCAGCGACTTAAATTTGGTGGAGGAATTGGAGGATTGCAATTTGGAAATCCAACTGTTGTTGGAATTTCACCTATGGTTGGTTATCAGGCAACTAACGATTTAATTGTTGGTTTAGCAGTAGATTATCAGTATTTTAAATTTACTGGAAGGGAAGCTCAAAACCAATATGGACCTCGGTTATTTGGTCAATATCGTTTACATTTATTAGAAAATGTCTTATCAGGAGCATTCTTACAAGCTGAATTACAAAAATATTATGTTTCAGCCGCTGGACAGTCGATTAATTATGACGTTCAAGCGTTGGCTGGTATTGGAATTGGATTTGGAGGGTTCAACTTGACGGCTTTGTATAACCTAAATTATAATGAAAGAACTTCTCCTTATGGCAGTCCATTAGTAATCAGAGTAGGCGGTTTCTTCTTCTAAAACAATGGCAGAAAAAGAAAATCCATTCGAGAATCTAAAACCACTGTTGCTTTCTATAATAATTGGAATCCTTCAAGTTTTCCTCTTTGCGGAGTTATTAATCATTGTTGTAATGGCATATTCTTGGAAAAAAAATTCTGTTTTATTCATACAAAATCATACTGATAAAGGGCTTGTTGTTTTGGTTATCGTACTGATTTTGACGTATTTAGTAAAACAAAATGTTCATAAATTGTAAAGTAAAAACCTCACCCCCGACCCCTCTCCTTAATGAGAGGGGGGCATTCGTCCGACTTACCAAGGAAACGAATGCTCTCCCCTCACAAAAGAGCATTATATTAAAGTAATTTCCGACTTGAAAATGCGGAAGAATGCTCCCCCTCTCATAAAGGAGAGGGGGTCGGGGGGTGAGGTAAACCTAAATAAACACTTTCATGCAAAAATTGCGTACTTCTATATCGTTTCTTTTAGCAATTGTCTTGCTAAATAGCTGTAATTCCGCCTTGCAATCATTCAAGAAAGGTCAGAAAAAATTTGATAATGGCGAATATGAATTGGCTATTAAAGAATTGCAAAAATCGTCAGCTGCTGGCTATGAATTGGGTAAAACTAATTACATGATTGCTGAATCCTATCGCCTTTCAAATCGCCCGATTTTGGCGGGAGAATATTATGAAAAAGCCTTAACTTCTGGTAGCAAAGAGAATGATTTGCGTTATCATTTGGCAACAACCCAAAAGATGCAAGGCAAATATAAAGAGGCGAGCGAAAACTTGGAAAAATACCTCTCGGGCATTCCAAGCAGGGAATTAAAGAATAAAGCACAAACTGAAATTGACCTTTTACCAGAAATTGAGGCCTTAGCAAATAATAAAACGTACATCGAAATCAAGCCCATGAGTTTGAATTCTACGGGTACAGAATTTGCTCCAATTCCTCAGGGAAATGAGCTGATTTTCACGGCTTCACGCAAGGATGTGATTTATAAAAATAACGGTTTGCCGTTTTTGGGATTATATCGTGCTTCTTTAAATACGCCCACAGAAATTGGAACCCCAACGCTTTTTAGTGCTACCATTTTCAAGGATAATGCCAACGAAGGAACGCCAACGTTTTCAAAAGATGGGAAAATAATGGTTTTCGCACGGGGGAACACGGGCAAACGCTCAGATGCTTCACCCGATGTAGATTTGTATATTTCTAAGAATATTGATGGCGTTTGGTCAGAACCCGAAATGGTTTCTGTATCAGATTCTTTAGCTTGGGACGGTTCACCTTCTTTTTCTGCGGATAATAAGACCTTGTATTTCAGTTCAAATCGTTCAGGAGGGAAAGGGGGAATTGACTTGTATCGTGCCAATATTGACAATGCGGGAAGATTCGGAAGAGCCATTAATATGGGGTCGGACATAAACACCGCTGGCGATGAAATGTTTCCGTATGTTTCATCGGATGGAAAATTATACTTTTCTTCAGACGGACACGCTGGCATTGGTGGGTTAGATTTATTTACTGCCACTCGTGTAAATGGTGAAATCAAAGTTGAACATTTGGGAATTCCTTTAAATTCTCGTTTTGATGATTTTGGTTTAGTGGCCATTGATTCAACCAAAGGATATTTTGCTTCAAATCGTGATTCTGGAAAAGGAGACGATGACATTTATTACTACGAAAACACGCAACCTGGTAAAAAATACGAAGTTCCACCGCCAGCAATTGCCAAAGTTGACCCTCCGAAAAAGAAAACAATTCGTTATTTTTTAGCAGGAAACATTACGAATGATAAAAGTCAAGCCCTTGATTCTGTGAAAGTTGCCATTATTGACAACTCAACCAATCAAGCTATTGAGGAGGTTTATACCAAAGGAGAAGGCACTTTTGGCAAGGTAAAAATGGATGAAGAAAAAACTTACACCATCGTTACTGAAAAGAAAGGATATTTCACCAAGCGGGAGCCTTTTACGATGGTAGGAAGGTCTGTTCCAGTAGATAAATTAACGAAAGCGGAGACAGATACTACCTTTTATGCCAGTATAAAAATGACAAAACCAGAGGTGGGAAGGGATATTACAACAACATTCAGTATTGCTCCAATTTACTACAATTTAGACAAATCTGATATCAGAAGTGATGCTTCGCCAGAATTAGATAAAATTGTACAAATCTTAGTTGACAATCCAAATATTAAGTTAGAATTAGGCTCCCATACTGACTCACGGGCAACGTCTGAATATAACCAAAAGCTATCACAAAGACGGGCAGAATCAGCGGTTTCTTATATCATTTCAAAAGGAATTGCATCAGCTCGTATTGTGGCAAAAGGATATGGTGAAAGTCAATTAGTAAACCAATGTGCCGATGGAATCCCATGTTCAGAAGAAGAACACCAAGCCAACCGTCGGACAGAGTTTAAGGTTTTGGAGGTGAAATAACTTATCAGTAATATGGAAACGAAACCAATATTTAACAAACGTATTTTTTGGGATGTAGTCTTTGAAAATATTGATTACAACAAAAAAGCAAACTTTGTCATCGAACGAGTTTTTGAACGTGGCGATGTAGAAGATATTCGTAATTGTCGCCGCTATTATGGCGATGAGAAAGTTACGCAAGCCCTTTTGAATGCCAAATTTCTTCCTGAAACAAGTATGTATTTGGCAAGTGCCGTAATTAATAGACCCTTAAAAGATTTTAGATGCTACGCACTGAGACAGTCGAACCCCACACTTTTTCCGTATTAAATAAATTGATGCAAATGCCTGAATTACAAGATTTTGCATTGGTTGGAGGTACGGCATTATCCCTTTTATACGGACACAGAATGTCAGTTGATTTAGACTTATTTTCAAATAAATCTTTTGAAAACGCTGATATTGTTCATGCTCTTGAAAATACATTTGGCTCGGCATTTGATAATAGGTCTTCTAATCCACGTTTTGGCATTTTCTGTTTTGTCGATGAGGTAAAAATTGACATTGTTCGTCATCCTCATCCGCTCATAAGACCACAATTTGAGGTTGAAGGAGTCCGGATGTTCTCAACCGAGGATATAGTTGCCATGAAAGTACAGGCTATTTTAGGAAGAGCGAAAAAGAAGGATTTTTGGGATGTAGCCGAATTGTTAAATCACTATACGATTTCAGATTTCATTAATTTTCATAAACAAAAATACGTTACTCAAAACTTATTCATCACCGTTCCGCAAGCCATTTCCTACTTTGCAGATGCAGACGAAAGCGAAGATCCAATTTGTTTGCAAAATCAATCTTGGGAAGGTATTCAGCAGGCAATTGGCTTGAAAGTTAGTGAGTATTTGAGGTAAAAATTTGAGGGTATAAAAAGCCACGTTTTTAAGTAAAGCGTGGCTCTCTGCATCTCTATGGAATATATTACTGCGATGTTTTATGTTTTATGCAAATTTTAGAACACGATTTTGGGATTTATTTGATTAAACAAGATGAGAATATCAATCTTTTTAATCTCATGAATCTTTAAAATGGTGTTCTAATTATTAATGAATCAAACTATTCTTCTGCCAACTTATTAACATCTTATCTTCATAAATTATCTCCTCTTAATGATATTTTATATCTTTACGAATCATTCACTCAAAAACCATTATTCATGTACATAGGCTCAATTGATCAAGGCACAACCAGTACTCGTTTTATTATTTTCGACAAGCAAGGAAATCAGATTTCAGTCGGACAAAAAGAACACAAACAGATTTATCCACAAGCAGGTTGGGTTGAACATGACACAGACGAAATTTGGCAAAATACTCAAGAGGTTATTGGTTTAGCGTTGGGTAAAGCCAATCTTTCCACTACTGATATTGCGGCAGTTGGCATCACAAATCAACGTGAAACTACCGTTGTTTGGAATAAAAATACAGGTCAACCTTATTATAATGCACTCGTTTGGCAAGATACCCGTGTAGGAAATATGGTCGTAGAATTATCGAAAGACGGTGGGGCAGATAGATTCAGAGGTAAAACGGGCTTACCTTTGGCTACGTATTTTAGTGGTCTGAAAATCAAGTGGTTACTGGAAAATGTGGAGGGCTTGCGAAAAGACGCTGAACAAGGAAATGCTATTTTTGGCAATATGGACACCTTCATTATTTGGCATTTGACGGGCGGAACGGATGGCGGAATCCACATTACAGACGTAACAAATGCGAGCCGAACCCAATTAATGGATTTAAAAACCTTAGCTTGGGACGATGAAATCTTGGCAACTTTGAACATTCCAAAAGCGATGTTACCAACCATCAAATCAAGTAGTGAAATTTATGGTGAAGCTCGTGGTGTGTTGGCGGGCGTACCCGTTGCGGGAGACTTGGGTGACCAACAAGCGGCCTTGGTCGGACAAACCTGTTTTGCCCCAGGGGAAGCAAAAAATACTTACGGAACAGGCTGTTTTATGTTGAAAAATACGGGTACAAAAATTACGCCTTCCAAACACGGATTATTAACAACCGTAGCCTATCAGTTTGGAAATCAGCCCGTTAATTATGCATTGGAAGGCTCAGTTGCTATTGCGGGGTCTTTGGTTCAGTGGCTTCGTGATAATTTGGGCATCATCAAAAAGAGTTCGGATGTGGAGACTTTGGCAAATACCGTTGAAGATAATGGTGGGTGTTATGTCGTCCCAGCATTTTCGGGTCTGTATGCCCCCTACTGGAAAGCCGATGCACGTGGAATTATTGCAGGTTTAACCAGTTACGTAAACAAAGCACACATTGCAAGGGCTGCTTTGGAAGCAACCGCATTTCAAACTTTGGAGGTTTTGGAGGCAATGGAAAAGGATTCTGGTATTAAGATTTCTTCGCTTCGTGTCGATGGTGGAATGGTTGTAAATCAGACACTTATGCAATTTCAAGCGGATTTAGTAGAAGTACCAGTGGTTTGTCCAGCCATGATTGAAACCACCGCTTTGGGTGCCGCCTACGCCGCAGGTTTGGCAGTAGGATATTGGACAGATTTAGACGACTTGAAGCAAAATTGGAGAATCGCCCATACATGGAAACCTAACATGGAAGAATCAAAAAGAGATAATCTTGTTCATTATTGGAAGAAAGCTGTGGCGAGGAGTTTTGATTGGGAGGAGTAAAATTAGTCATAGCTTCAGTAGTAAGATTTTAAATTTAAAAGTATTGTGCGTTAAACTTCCCGAAATTTTTAGAACTTTCGGGAAGTTAATCCAAGTGAAATGAGATACTTTATTTCTCACGATTTTCCTAAATTCATTGTCATATAAATCCGTGTCCAATCCCTAAAATCCGTGTGCAATCAATCACCCCAAAGCCATCCTCCAATCCTCAATCAAATCCTCAATATTTTCAATTCCTACCGATATTCTAAGCAAATTTTCGGGCGATGGGCTGTCTGGAGACTCTACTGATTTTCGATGTTCCACTAAGCTCTCAACTCCTCCCAAACTCGTTGCCGTTGTGAAGAGTTTTAATCTGCCCGTCAAAGCCATCGCATTTTTGGCATCTCCAATTATTTGTACTGATAACATTCCCCCAAAACCACCCTTCATTTGCTTTTTAGCCACATTATGCTGTGGATGAGAAGGTAATCCTGGATAATGAACTACCTCAATTTTAGGATGTTTACTCAAATATTCAGCCAATTTCATGGCGTTTTCGGTCTGTGCTTTCACCCGCAAAGGCAAGGTTTTTATGCCCCTCGAAATCATCCAACAATCAAAAGGTGAAGCAACGCCACCCGTGAGTTTTTGAATCGTTTTTATCTTTTCCGATAATGCATTATTTTCCTTAAAAATCAAGGCTCCACTCAACACATCGCTGTGTCCGCCAAAGTATTTTGTGGTCGAGTGCATCACGATATCCGACCCCAAATCTAAACACATTTGCATTACAGGCGTTGCCCACGTATTATCCACCGCAACTAAAATTCCCAAATCGTGAGCAATTTTACTAACTTCCTCAATATCAGTCACTTTCAACTGAGGATTTGAAGGAGTTTCTATCCAAATCAATTTAGTATTGGATTGAATGGCTTGTTTAATTTGCTCTAAATCCGTCATATCGACCTTCGTCATGGTCAGTCCCCATGGCTCAAAAACATCGGAAACTAAAACCGCAGTAGCATAGTAAGCATCATCGGGAACAAGAATATGATCACCCGATTTCAAGGCTTGAAACAAGGCAGAAGTTGCCGCCATTCCCGATGCAAAAGCCAAAGCAACCGCCCCATTTTCCAACACGGCAAGACTTTTTTCTAATTGTTGTCGGTTCGGATTGCTCGCCCTTGAATACACGTGTTCGTGCTGATATGACCCGTCCGCTTCACGCTCGAAAGTAGTCGAAAGATAAATGGGAGCAACAACGGCACCTGCATTGGCATCGTGCGTGAGGGTAGTTTGAATGGCAAGGGTTTCGATTTTCATGGGGTAAAATTAAGTGGAAATAAGCTCAAAATAAAAATCAATCTCTTCATAAGTAACGGGAATTAAATAAAATCATCCATTAGTACGAAATTATTTTTGTTCCATTCAAGGCGGGAAAACCGCAATTTAGCATCGCTAAATGAGGATTTTACCAACGAAGAAGGGGGCAAAAATAATGAGTAGTAATGGGTGA
>JAYVIV010000043.1:0-12799 GCA_043769985.1 Arcicella sp. | reverse complement strand
GGACTTTCCTAACGAGTGTAGAAGCCCTTTCCCATCAAGGGGAAAGGGTTGGGATAGGGGTATTTTTGACTTGCGACATTAAGTATATAGTTCCGTTTTGTTTATCATTCTTATCAATCAGTTTCCGCAATTTAAGAAATTGTTATAATTGCCAATGAAATAAGCAAATGAAATAAATTATCCATCTTTACTCATCCTTTTTGAATGATTCTTTATTACTAAAATCCTCATTTAACGATGCTAAATTGCGGTTTTAGACCTCAAATCGTTCAAAAATTACGACGTATAGATCTGGATAAATTATTTAATCCCCGTTCCTAACAACGGATGTCACAACAGTGGATGCAGAAAAGTATATTGCTCTTGGAATGAATAATTACACGGAATTATTTACTTTAAGTCGCAGAACCTCACCCCCGACCCCTCTCCAAAAGAGAGGGGAGAAAAAAGAGGACGAATGCTCCCCTCTCCATCGGAGAGGGGTTGGGGGTGAGGTTCTGCAGACTTTGCGACTTAAAGTATATAATTCCGTAATTATATTTCAAAACCAACTGATGAAAACTACTTTTTGGCAAAATTTTTGCTGTATAAAACATTCAGAAAGAAGCACAATTGCTTAATCAATTTATGAAAAAATAAATACTTTAAATTGCTGAATAATTTCGTGATAGGATAATCATAACACATACAAACTTTAACTTATGAATAAACTGAATGTTCCCGTACCCGCCAACGAGCTGAACAGACTAAAATCATTATCAAATTACCAGATATTGGATACTTTTTCAGAAGAAGAGTTTGATAGTATCACTAAATTGGTAGCGTATATTTGCAACGTACCAACCGCCTTCATCTCACTTATTGATGATAAAAGACAATGGTTCAAATCAAGAATTGGTTTGGAATCCTCTGAAATGCCCAGAGATATTTCTTTCTGTCAATACACCATCATGGACACCGCCATATTTGAAGTTCCTGATGCTAATTTGAGTGAAACTTTTAAAGATAATTCTCTTGTGACGGGTATTCCATTTATCCGATTCTACGCAGGAGCTCCGCTGACAACTCCAGATGGCTTCAACATCGGAGCATTGTGTGTAATTGACCAAGTTCCCCGAAAATTAGACGAAGCTCAAAAATTGGCACTTTCAACGCTTTCCAAGCACGTAATTACACAGCTTGAACTCAGAAAGAAGAACCGTGAGTTGAAGAGTGAGATAGAGATACTCTCCAGTAAAGCATTAGAAACCATCTCAACTGAACTGGAAAGCTACAAATTAGCTTTGGACGAAACTTCAGGGGTTGTTATTTCTGACGCAACGGGTATAATCAATTTTGTGAACGATGAAACCTGTCGTTCATCAAAGTACTCAAGGGAGGAGCTAATCGGGCAAAAAAGCGAGATTTTTGATTCGGGATTTCATCCGCAGAGCTTCTCGGATAATTTAATTAAGACTATCTGTACGGGTGCTATTTGGAAAAATGAAATCAGAAACAAGGCAAAAGACGGCACTTTTTATTGGACAGATACCACTATTGTTCCATTTTTGGATAATAGTGGAAAGGCTTACCAATTTGTTGCTATTAAACGAGATATTACTGAGCAAAAACAAAAAGAGAGCCAGTTAAATCAGTTCTTTAATTTATCGTTAGATTTCTTTTGCGTAGCGAACACAAATGGTTTTATTGAAAAGATAAGTCCAGTTTTTTCGAGAGAACTGGGTTTTTCAGAGGAAGAATTCTTGACCCAGCCCTTTTATAATTTTATTTTGGAAGAAGATATAGAAGCAACCATGATTGAGGTGGAGAAAATAAGTCGAGGTTTGCGGGCAACTAATTTTGAGGCAAGATTCAAATGTAAAAATGGCGGATACAAACTATTAAGTTGGAACGCCACCCCAGACCATGAAATGGGTGTATTTTACGCAACAGCAAGAGATATAACGCAAAGTAAAAAAATAAGTGAAGAAAATAGAAGACTGTCATTAGTTGCCAAAGGAACAGATAATATTGTAATTATTACCGATCAACATAGGAAGTTGCAATGGGGTAATCAGGCCTTTGAAACCAGTACGGGGTATTCCTTAGAAGAAGTTATGGGTAAAAATCCAGGAACTTTTTTGCAATATGATGAAACTAATCCCGCCACTGCCCTTGCCATTCGAGAAGCCTTAGATAATAAAATGCCATTCCACGGGGAAATCAAAAATAGAAGTAAATACGGTAAAAAGTATTGGATTGACCTTAGCATCAGCCCCGTTTTTAATGACAAGGGCGAATTGGTAAACTTCATTGCGATTGAGAAAGATATTACTGAGAAGAAGAAAAAGGATTTGAGTATTCGTAATATGATGGAAACCCAAAATTCTATTTTCAACGGAGTTGGCCATGCAGTAATGTTTACAAACGTGGGGGGAGTTATTCAAGTAATTAATAAAGCGGGATTAAATTTAGTAGGTTACAGCTCCGAAGAGATAGTTGGTAAAATGAACTTAATGAATTTTCATGATCCTCAAGAAGTTTTGCAACGATCGCAAGAATTATCTGTGGAACTGAAAGAAAAAATTGAGCCTAATTTCCATACTTTTATTGCTAAAACTTCTACAGAAAATTGTAGTGTAGATGCAAATGAGTGGACTTATATAGCAAAATCGGGCAAGCGTATTCCGGTTTGGGTGAGTATTACCTGCATAAGGAACACTGAAGGAATTATTTTGGGATACTTTAGTGCGGCCGAAGACTATACCATTAAAAAACAAGCGGAATCAGATTTAATAAATGCAAAAAATCTCGCAGAACTGGCCGTTTATGCGAAGGATAGTTTTTTGGCAAACATGAGTCATGAAATACGTACTCCCCTCAACGCAATTATTGGTTTTACGGAACTTTTATTACAAAGAAAATTGGATGAGGTCTCCTCAGAATATATAGAAAATATCAATACCGCTGGAGATAACTTACTGTTACTCATCAATGATATTTTAGATTTATCAAAGATTGAGTCTGGACAATTGGTCATTGAATCTTATCGATTCAGCACTAAAGAAATTTTAAAACATGTTTATAATTTACTCAAAGTAAAAGCTGACCAGAAAGGACTTGAATTTATTCTGTTTTTGGATGCCGACATGCCCGAATTTGTCCTTGGAGATAAAGGTCGCCTCAATCAGATTATTATGAATTTGGCGGGTAATGCGATTAAGTTTACCGAATCAGGAGAGGTTTCTATTTTAGTAAAAAAAATAGCAGAGACAGATACTACCGTTACGCTGAAGTTTGCAGTCAAAGATACTGGAATTGGAATTACTCCCGAAAAATTATCGACTATTTTTGAACGTTTCATACAAGCAGAAGCAAGTACAACTCGAAAATTTGGTGGAACAGGTTTGGGATTAAGCATTGTGAAGCAGTTAGTGGAATTACAAAATGGTCAAATTTCAGTGAAAAGTGTGGCGGGAAGAGGTTCAGAGTTTTACTTCTCTTTAGAATTCTTGAAAACAGAACCTCCCATCGCTGATGTTTCCACAAAGTATAGTTTGGATAAAAAATCAGTCGAAAAAGTGTCCATACTACTTTGCGAAGATAACGAGATGAACAAACGTTTAGCAAAAATTGTACTCCAAAATTATGGTTTTATGTTGGATATCGCCAGTAATGGTCAAGAAGGATTAGATCTTTTGATGAAAAACAAGTATGACCTTATTTTAATGGATCTTCAAATGCCAGTCAAAGATGGTTATCAGACAACGATTTATATTCGTAATGAACTAAAATTAGACATACCTATTATTGCTATGACTGCCCATTCACTCGTTGGAGAGCAACAAAAATGTTTTGATATTGGGATGAACGCATACGTTGCAAAACCTTTCAAACAGGCTGAACTAATGGATAAAATACAGTCAGTTTTGAAAAAAAAATCTGAAAATGAGTTAATTAATTATGTTGAAGCCGAAAGTATTCCGACGACGATAACGAAGAAAAAAAGTATTGATTTGTCTTATTTAGATGAAATATTGGGAAATGATGTAGTTGTGAAAACCGAAATGATTGATTTATTCATTCAAAATGTTCCAAATGAGCTTGACTTGCTTGGTATGGCGATAAGTCAAAAGGATGTAGTGGCAATTAAGAAAACGGCTCATCACATGAAGTCATCACTCTCGATGTTTAATTTAAGTAACGAAGTAGCATTTTTAGAGCAAACAGAAAGAAACGCAGACAAGTTATTTATTAGCCCTAAAATAAATCAAGAACTCAACATCTTTAAAAGTAATTTGGTTGAGACAATTGAGGCTTTGATGGAAATTAAATTTGAGTAAGTATTTGTACCGTAATTAGTTTGAACGAAACTCATGGCATGACTAATAGTAATACGCTAATTATCAATAGTTTATGAATAGAATCATGCCATGAGTAATTTTGTACACCTGCATTGGATTTCAGGTATTTGAAACAGATTTGACCGAGTACCCCCTATGCCCCCTAATTCTACATCCATCTAATATTTCTGCTTTATTTTAAGGGTAGAGATAAATTATATCAACGGCTCTGAGGGGTCATTAATATAATTTTTGATAATTAGGCTTCAGTGAATAGCTTTGTCTGTCTTCCTCGCACTTTTCTTTAGTTGTAACCAATGTTTACACAGCTTCTGTATTTAAGTCATTAGCAAAACAATCATTTCAAATACAAAATAGACGGTCTATACGATAAGTTTACATGGAAAATTTCTATGAACACTTGAAAGTGTAGGAGACGAATCTACACATACATCTCTTCCATAAATCATAACCTAATATTCAACGTTGAAAGTGCATTGCTTAACAATACTTTGGCATTGTTCTCTTATTCAATTACCCTGGCATTTACTGTGATTTTGTCAATAATAGCAAAGTATTTTGGTAGGGGTATTCGATTAATATTCCAAGTATTAGGAGTCATCTCAAAACCAATCTCGGGTGCTAATAGCTGCATTATCTGTATTACGTAGCACCGAGATCGTAGTTGAATTATTATTAATTCCTGCTGAGTTAGGTCGTCAAGTCGAATTCTTGTATAACAGTAGTAGTAAAATTTCAACAAAAATCAGGTCGATTTTTTGTTGAAAAGAGTGACTTAAATAAAATTGAGACTGGAATAATTTTTTAAAATAGATAGTCAAATATGAATTTTCTTCAAGTGGACATTATGTCCACTTGAAGAAAATAGTTGTAAGGGGACTTTTTATAACAAATTGAAAAGTGCATTTTTTGGGTACGATTATACTCACACCCTATAATTATCAATTACAATAATATAATTTAAAAAAACGTAATTATCTGAAAATCAATTATTTACAATATTATTATCCGTTTTTAGAACTACATACTTTTTAATCAATTATCTATCTATACAGTATGCCGAAGGTTAAGGGGACTTTTTTTATTGTTAAAAATAAAGTTGATTTTCTTATAAGGGGACTTTTTTTATAATTGTAACTAACTGATAATCAATAATTTAAGAAATTTAATAGTCTATTCCACGATGGATATTCAGTAATACATTCCGATAAGAGGACTTTTTTTTAGAAAAATGCTAAGATTCTTTTCTTTAATATCCCATTAATATTTTGATTTTTTGCTAATTTTATTGAATATCAATAGATTATATCTCAAAATCTTAATTTATATCTTATCCATAAATTTAATATAGCAAGCTATGGGGACTTTTTTTATAACCGTAATAAGTTGATATTTAGCGAGATATATCTTTAAGGGGACTTTTTTTAGCGATTTGCTTTTAAAAATTTACTTCAGTAAGTAGTATATAAAAATAGGTAGTTTAGGTGTGAGAGTGGTTTTAGCAAAATAGCACCTAAAAACTTTTATTTTTAGTAATTTTTTCAATTTTGATTTTTAGATTTCTCATATATTATTTGATTGATTTAGGGGCCTTCTAATCAGTTGATAATCAAAGACTTATAAACTGTAAGGGGACTTTATTTTGCCGTAAGGGGACTTTATTTATTTATTTTTTAAAATAAGGGGACTTTATTTTGCCGTAAGGGGACTTTATTTATTTATTTTCATTATATTTGTCTCTCTTATTCATTATTACTATTTATTGCATGGAATTGATACCTAATAACATAGATAACCAAATGATTCTTGAGCCAAATGAATATTTGGAGCAAGAATATATTGAACATAGAAGTCATAATTATTTACCTCAGAAATTAATCATCAGTCAAATAGATTTTTCAAGAATTGAGCAAAAAATGTATGAAATGTTTGTTAATCAAATCAATTATGAAAAAATTGACCGTGAAAAAGGATTGATGATTAAAATTCCTATCGCCTTCGTGAAGCAATACATGACGGTTGAGCAAATTAGAGAAACGACTTCAAAAATGTCAGAAAAGAAAATGACTTTGTATGACGTTAATCATCCTGAAATTGAGTTCCGACATTTGCCTATATTCTCGGAGATAAGTTATAACTACAAGCAAAGCGGTTATTTGGTCTTTAAATCAAACCCTGAAATTTCTGAATATCTAATTCTTGGTAACAAATACGCAAAGTATGATTTTATCACCGTTCTAAATTTTAAACATACTTATTCAACTTTACTTTATAAATTATTAAAAAGTCATATTGGGCAGAATCGCTATTCTTTTATTTATTCAATCACTGAACTTAGAAAACTTTTAAACGTCCCTGAGGGTACTTATCAGAATTTAAAAGATTTCAAACGCAAAGTACTTAATACAGCGATGGATGAAATTAATAGTACTCCACGCACGCCTATAAAATTTGAATATAAGCATTATGGAAATAAACAGAGAAATGTTACTCACTTAGAGTTTAGCATTAGTACCATTTTTGATACTATTTCTGCCGATAAAGCCGACTTTATTCAAGCGGTAAGTGTTAATCCCAAATTGGTTTTTGAAAACGTCCATGAGATTTTACTTAAAAATTATAATCTTAAAGATAAACTCCGTTCTGAGATATTGACTCGAAAGGATTTATTAGACAAATTCGTTACGCTTCATATCGAATTTGAAAATGGTTTATATCCAAAAGTCAAAAACCGAACCGCTTATATCTTAACTTGTTTAGGATTAGTTACTAAGAAAGTAAAAGTACCTGCACAAAATTAGTTTGAACGAAACTCATGGCATGACTAATAGTAATTTATTCATTATCAATGTGAGATTAGTCATGCCATGAGTAATTATGTTCAGATACTTAGAAAAATATACCCTTAAATATAAAACCGTTCGATTTTCAATCCGACGGTTTTGTTTTTTTAAGGGACATATTTCCAAGTGGACATATTGTCCACTTGGAAAATTACCTACAATTCTGTATAATTTACAATAAAAAATATACATAATTGTATAAAAATAGTATATTTGTAAAAATAAAACTCCCTACCATGAACATTGACAAAATTGACAAATTCTTGAAAATGAAATCTTCCTTAAATGTATCGGGTCTTGAAAAAGAGGCGGGTATCAAGGGAAGAGCTTTATCCATTGCCTTATCTGATAAAAAAGATTTGAGTGAAAAGAATTGGCAAAAATTACTTCCAATTCTAAATAACTACGGATTTGGGAATCTGCCAAATAAAGCAAAGATCATTTCAATTGTCAATAATAAAGGAGGCGTTGGCAAGACAACGACCACCGCAGTTTTGGGTGAGGCAATGGCACGCAGAGGATTAAAGGTGCTGATGGTGGATATGGATTCGCAAGGTAATCTTTCACAGATATTTGAAGTGAATACAGAGAATGGTCAGGTTGCTGATTCTATGTTGGATATTGATTTATTGCTGAATCAAGTCGAGGTAAATAAAAATTTATACATTGTACCGTCCGATTTGAAATTACAAAAGATTGAGTCAGAACTTTTAACCGCAATTTCAAATCAACATAGATTGAGTGCGGCATTGAATATTACTCTAATCGAAAATTACGATTTTGTGTTAATTGACTGTCCACCAAGTTTGGGTTTACTGACTCAAAATGCCATTAATGCAAGTCATAGTTGTTTGGTGACTGTTCAGCCCGAATCAAGTGCCGTTGTGGGCTTAGATACTATTTTTAAGGTTATTAATGATATTGGAAAATATAGTGGTAGAAATGTTTCTGTTGAAGGAATTTTGTTTACGATGGTCGAGAAAAATATGGTGCATGATGGATTTAAGAAATTTGTCCGTGATACTTATGCAAATGTGAAAGTTTTTAATACGGAAATCAAAAAGAATGTGGATGTTTCAAAAGCACAGGCGATGAAAGAACAACTTTTTAATTTCAAAAGTAAGTCGGTGGTTGCCATTGCTTACGATGAATTAATTGACGAAATCCTAAACTAAAACCTAAACATGAAAAAAAACATACAAGACATTATTCAAGCAAAAGCCAAAGCATCATTAACAAATACACTCTTGAATGATGAAGGCATTAAGAAAAATATCGTTATTTTGCCCATTCTCAAAGACTTAATCAGACCCTTAGAAAATGAAGAAATAGAGCAATTAAAAGCCAATATTTTAGTAAATGGTTGTCAGGATAGTTTAAAAATTTGGCAAACTACTCAGAAAGTAATTAATCCTGATTCTGCGACTAATGAAGAACAGTTTGTCTTGATTGATGGGCATAATCGTTATAAAATTTGTTCAGAAAACAATACTTCGTTCGCCGTAAGCATCATGAAATTTCAGTCGCTCGATGATGTGATTTCCTGGATGATTGATTTGCAGTTGGGCAGGCGGAATATGTCTCCAAATGAAATTGCTTATTATCGTGGTTTAAAATATAATCAGGAGAAGAAAATTGAGAAAACAGATAATTTTTCATCAACGGGTACATCCATAAAAACCTCTCAAAAATTAGCGGAACAATACGGAATTAATGAAAAAACAATTCGCCGAGATGCTGAATTTGCAAAAGGAGTAGAAAGTTTGTCGCCCCAATTAAAAAGAGAGTTTCTGAATGGAAACGTAAAAGTTGCCAAGAAAGATATTGAAGAACTTGGAAAGGCTGGCGTAAAAGAAAAGATTGAAACTGTTGAAGCCATTACAACCTACATCGCCCCTAAGAAGAATATAAAAGTTACGAAAATAGAAAAGACAGTTCCTTTAATTATTACCGATAAGGCAGAAAAAATCCGAGAAAAAGTAAAGAATGCCTATGAATCTGACATTACCATAAAAATTTCTGGAAGGTTCTTAATCAGTAATGATTTAGTTGATATTTGGAAAGATTTACGAGGCATTTCAAAAGAAACACTGATTGAAGAATCCTTTGAAGATTCAATTTCAATCTATCAAGCACCCTTTTTAGGCTTGGTAAAAGAACTTTAATTTTGGAAAAAAGCATAAATTATCAATAGATATTTCCAGAATTAAAGTCAATTTTGGAAATATCTTTCTTGAATTACCATATATTTCCAAAATCAATAGAAAATGTTAATAGGCAGAGAAAAAGAAATATTTTCCAAACCTTTGAAGTAAAAACAGGCTGAATTTGTGGCGATTTATCTGCGAAGAAGAGTTGGGAAAACCTATTTAGTAAGACAATTTTTAAAAAAACAAATTGTCTTCTCATTCACGGGAGCATTTGAAACAGAGACAGATATCCAACTAAATAATTTTGGGTAGAATTAAAACGAGTCTGTCCAGAGGCAGAATTTCAAGAAAAACCACAAAACTGGTCTGAAGCCTTTCATCGGCTGACGGATTATCTCATCTCAATCAGAGATACAAAATCAAAAATTGCAATTTTCATTGATGAATTACCTTGGCTCGACCGCACTGGTGCAGGATTTGTGTCGGCATTAGAATATTTCTGGAATCAAAATGGTTCTCAATTCAACAATTTAACTTTCGTTACTTGTGGCTCAGCAGCCTCTTAGATGATTGGAAAATTATTGAAAGCCAAAGGAGGCTTGCATAATACTCAATCCAAAATCAATATTATAATGAAGAAATACACTCAGAAGTGAGTTTGGAATCATTATTTACTAAAATTACATTTAGAAATGATAATTAAAATAAAGTCAAAATAAAATATAAGTGCCTAATCATCAGCATATTATAACCAAAATAATTAAAATTGTCCATTTCTGAATGACATGAGAATTAAATAAAATTAAACATTCTTGACATATTCTCAGAATATTTAATTCTCGGGCGTTCTAAATACGTTAAAATTTCAATTATTATGAAATTAATTACTTATGATAATCTTTACTTATCAAAACTTATTAGCTTTGCATTTGCCAAATCAATTTTCACAACATGGAAACCGAAAATACCTTTCAAATTATTCCCATCACTTCAAAAAATCAAGCAATCGGATTTTCGGTGGACCTCACGGAAAAAGTTAGAGAATACGGACGATTGGGTTTAGAAGGGGCGGTCAATACCCAAAGAGCTTACCGAGCGGATTTGAAAGATTTTAATGCTTGGTGTGAAACCAATGGACAAATTCCTTTTCCCGTTTCGCCCGAAACTTTGGCGGCTTACGTTTCTCATTTAGCGGATTCATGCAAGTGGGCCACAATCAACCGCAGGTTAGCTGCTATTTCCAAATTGCACCAATTGAATGAGGTAGAAACGCCCACTCAAAATCGAATGTTTCGGATAGTCATGGAAGGGATCAAACGCACCAAAGGGATTCGCCAGAAACAAGCTCCTGCATTTAAAATTAATGAGTTGAAGAACATTTTCAGAGAACTCAATGCAAAGAGTAATGGAAAACTACGGGATAAAGCTCTTTTACTATTAGGTTTTACAGGAGCGTTTAGAAGGTCGGAATTAGTGGCTTTGAACGTGGATGATTTAACGTTTACGGAGGAAGGATTAATTGTTTCTTTGGCAAAAAGTAAGACTAACCAATACGGAGATTACGAAGAAAAAGCCATATTTTACAGTCCAGAAGCGGTTTTATGTCCGATTAGAACTTTGCAAGCGTGGATGAGTAGATTAGAAAAAGACAGTAACCCTTTATTTGTCAGAGTGAGAAAAGGGGATAGAATTACAACCAATCGCCTCACCGATACAACTGTAAATAATTTAGTAAAATCTTATTTTGGTACCAATTACTCCGCCCATTCACTCAGGGCATCTTTTATCACGATTGCCAAAATCAACGGGGCGGATGATTCCGAAATTATGCGACAATCCAAACACAAAACGTCCGCCATGATTCAGCGTTATACTCGCATTGAGGATATTAAAAAGCATAATGCGGCAATGAAATTGGGGCTTTGAATGTATCCAAAAGAGGTAATGTTGGACATTAATATACCGTTTTGAATCGGGAAAACCTTATACTTTTTTTCTGAGTATATGTCAAAACTTTGAAAAGAGCCAAGCAATTTATAATATGGGTTTACTAAGACACATAAAACAGATTGCACTGGCTCATGGAAGATAAAAACACGACCATTGATTTACAATTACAAATTGGTTTAGATTCAATTGATTGTATTATAGCAGATAGAGAGTTTATTGGGCAAGAATGGTTTAGGTTTACGATTAATAGTCCTATTAAATTTTACCTTCGTATTAGAGAAAACTTAGCTGTTTTCACAAAGGACGAGAACTAAGGGTTTCTTGGCTTTTTAATAATTTACCCCTCAATACAATTCGTCAAATTGATAAGCCAATCCTTATTGGAGACCAATGAGTTTATTTAACAGGTATGAGAATTATTAATAAAAAAGGAAGCATAGAAATTGTTATGGTTGCCACTTATCAAGATACTATTCACAAACTATTTATTAAAATCGTGCATATCAATAAACGGAACTTTGCACTATTTAAAGAAGTTGGTTTTTCCAAATAGTGCATAATTCCTTAAATTGATTACATATAATTCAAATCATTATTGCGTTTCAATTTGATAATGTGAAGCGAATTTAGAAATAAAATAATTGGATAAGTTGGATCGAATTCGTACCATTTTATGCCAAAATTAGCTCTTCCGCCAAGTTTATGATGGTTATTATGATATGATTCACCCATCATCAGAAAGTCAAAAGGAAGTAAATTTTTGGCTGTATCATTTACTTTAAAATTGATGTAGCCATATTTATGAGCAAACCAATTGATAATAACACCATGCACAGGCCCCATTAAAAAATGAATTGGCAAGAGCAAATATTGCCAAGGCGAAGTGGCAAATTGAATATAAAATAGTGTGTATAAAGTACCCCAAGAAAGCCTTACAAACCACTTTGAGCCTATTTTTTCGAGGAATTCATAATAAGGAACTCCTTTTATAAATTTAGGTTCTATCCCAGCTCTATCATTAAGAATGTCGTTGTATTTTGTTTTAGTTTTCCACATCATATCAAATAAATTTTCTGAAAATTTGGGCGAATGTGGATCATCTTTGGTGTCTGCATAAGCGTGATGCAAGCGGTGCATGATACCGTATGCTTTGGGACTTAAAAATGAAGAACCTTGAGTAACAAATGTGAACCAATAGAAGAATTTTTCCCAGCCTTTCGACATCGTAAACATTTGATGTGCAGCGTAGCGATGCAAGAAAAATGTTTGTGAAAATAGCGATAAATACCAGTGTGCTAAAAAGAAAATTAGAATTACCATTGTTTATTTTTAAAATTAGAATGTTTTAAATAATTTGTCCTTGTACTAATAAGTAACGGGAATTAAATAAAATCATCCATTAATACGAAATTAATTTTGTTCCATTCAAGGCGGGAAAACCGCAATTTAGCATCGCTAAATGAGGATTTTACCAACGAAGAAGGGGGCAAAAATAATGAGTAGTAATGGGTGA
>JAYVIV010000042.1:0-13216 GCA_043769985.1 Arcicella sp. | reverse complement strand
ATAACTTTATAATTATTGGCTTTTGCACCGTAGAATGCTGGTTCGATTTCATCGTATAAAAAATCTAAATGGTCAATATTTGCAATAAATTTCTTTGGGTCACGCTCCACAACTTGCTCACGAACAAGCCCCAATGCCTCTGGTTCCGATAAAACAAAACGATGATTACCAATCTTTAGAACCGTTGATCGTTCCTTCTTATCAATTATTTCAGCTGCTAAAACAGTCTGGTAGAATCTTACATTATCCTCCAAATTATTAACCAATAACTGCAAATGGTCAATCCCGAATTCGGTCTTTTGCTTTTTCATTTTTGGGCGTTCCACCAAGACAAAAATATTATGATCGAAACCATACATTGCCACTGCATTCACATCTGGTTCAGTAGGTAAAGTAAAATCTTCCCTTGCAAAATTATAGCCCGCTTTTAATAACTTTTTAACAGTTTTCCGAATATTTTTTGTGTTAAACGCTACCCAACGAACGCCAAACATAGGGGAATTAGACGCAGAGGATGTTACTTTTTCACGAGACCAGTGTTTTGGGTCGCTCTCCTCAAATCCTGGATATGGACCAGGCAAAGAAATACTAACCGTTGATTCGTCTGGACGGAGAGAAATATAATCAATAAAATCAAATGGATTCATTTCTTGTTGGGCCATAGCTCGTCCTTTTAAAAACGTCTTGAAATAATCATTTGCACCCTTACGAACCGTTGAATCGCTGACGTAATAGTGAATATTATCTAATAGAATTGGCTTTTGAGCCATCATATTGGAGGTGATAATTATTAGACAAAAAATAATGAAATTTTTATACATAAGTTTTTCAAAACTGTTGATTAAAGAAACAAAATAGCTGAATTTGATTTATCTAAATTACGACAATTATGTTTTTGTTTAATTATTTTACCAAAAACATCTTTGAAATTTATTGGCAAAATTGTCTTTCTAAAAATTGCCGCTTTTGATATTTTTCAACAAAATAATATTTACGCTTTACTTTACCTAATCAAAAGCTACATCTACCACATTAGATATTGACCTCATTCACTTTTAATCCGTAATTTTAGTTTAAAGCATAAACGCTACAAAAAATTGAACTGTTAATTATGAACCCAAGGATAAATATAGTAGTTTACACAATAAGTCATACTTTATCATCTCACATTTTCAGAATGTTTCATAAAAATATTCAAGATCAATCGCTAACCCTGAATCGGGAAAATAAATATTATCCGTGGATTATCTGTTTCTCGGGATTGTTGATATTGATTGTTGTTAACGGACTGACTACCACTGCCTTATCAGTTTTTGACAAAGCCTTCTTAGATGAATTTCATTGGAGTCGTGAAGAATTAAAAGTTCGAGAATCAATTACAAATGGAGTTACGCTATTTTTTATTTTCATATCAGGTGTCATCATTGATAAAATTAGAGTTAAGAAAATGCTCCTAATCGGAACATTAACCCTGGCAATTACTTTGGCGAGTTATAGTTTTATTCAAAATAAATTTGAAGCCTATCTTGCCCATTTCTTCTTGGGAATTTCAATGGTAACGGCTGGCTCTGTCTCTTGTATCATCTTAGTTTCCTCTTGGTTTAACGAGAAAAGAGGTTTGGCAATTGGCATTGTTTTGGTGGGGACAAGCCTTGGAAGTGCCATTTTCTCCCCATTAAATACCTTCCTATTAGAAACTTTTGGATGGCGACAGTCCTTTCAAATAATCTCTATTTTTCCAATCATTGTCTTCGTATATATCTATTTCTTCGTAAAAAACTCTCCATCTGATATAGGAACATTGGCATTAGGATTTGACAAAAATCAAGAAAAAAATGACAATTCTAACCTATTGAAACAAGGAATGTCGTATAAGGAAGCCACAAGAACTCACCTTTTTTGGCTTCTTTGTATATGCGGATTCTTCACTTTTTACAGTCTCGTAGGCACAATTGCCAATGTATTTCTCTATACAATAGGCTTGGGTCTTACTGAAAAAAATGCAAGCTATTATTTAACCTTATATTTTTTAATCGCAGGTTCTGGAAAGTTATTAATCTCATTATTTTCTGATTACATCAATCCATATATTGTTTTTTCGACTTGTTGTTTGTTAATGATTTTGGGTATTTTAGGTTTTTCCTCAATGGATAAAACTTTTATTATTTTATCCATCAGCTTATTAGCTGTCAGTTGGGGAGGAATTTATTCGCTTTATAATTTAATCATTATCAGAAGTTTTGGTTTAAAAGAAGCTGGAAAAATCAACGGAACCATCAGTATGTTTGAAGGTGGTGGCTCCTTTTTAGGTCCTTTTTTAACCGCAAAACTTTTTAATTTTGATGGTAACTATCAAATTCCATTTTTCATTAATGCTGCTTTGATGGGCTTCGTTTTTATTATTTCAATCAAATTCAAATCTTACGTAAATAAATTGGGGGTTAGAGGTTAGGATTTTGGATTTAGTTGATTCGTTGAAAAGACATTTTAGAACTCGTAAATCCTAACCCCCAAGTCCAAACCCCCAAATAAAAAATATGCCATACAATTTCGACGAAGTAATTAACAGAAAAAATACCGATTCTTTTAAATGGGATTTCTTTCAAGACCCTGAAGGGACAATCCCTATGCCCGTTGCGGACATGGATTTCAGAAGTCCTGAACCCATTTTACAAGCCCTTCGGGATGTCACAGAACATGGAGTCTTTGGGTATTCCATTGTTCCAGAGGAGTTGAAAGATATTCTTCAAGAGCGATTAGAACGGCTTTATGGTTGGAAAACTGAGAAAGAATGGCAAGTTTGGATACCAGGATTAGTACCAGCCATTACCGCAACTTGTCGTGCCATTGGCGAGGTCGGTGATGCTGTTTTGACATCCATCCCAGTTTATCATCCCTTTCATCTTGCCCCTGGATATGTTGGAAAAAAACTCCAAACTTTCCCCCTAATTGAAGCTAATAATCGTTGGACTTTTGATTTCGAGGCTTTAGAAAAGGCAATCACCGAAGACACAAAATTGTTCATGTTATGCAATCCGTATAACCCAGCAGGAACAGTTTTTACTCGTGAAGAATTAGAAAAATTACTTAACATTTGTCAAAGACACGAAATTATCATTTGTGCAGATGAAATTCATTGTGATTTAATCCTGGATAATAATTTAAAACATATTCCCATTGCAAGCCTGAGCGAAGTAGCTGAAAACATGACAATTACTCTATTAGCCCCCTCAAAAACTTTCAATATTGCGGGTTTAGGTTGTTCAGTAGCTATCATTCCAAATTCAGCCTTAAGACAAAAGTTTAATGCGGCTAAGGATGGATTTTTCCCTCCCCTTCCTCGACATTCGATGGTTGCAGCTTTGGCCGCCTACCGTGATTGTGAAGATTGGCGTTTGCAATTAATTGATTATTTGAAAGCAAATCACGATTATATGTACCAAGAATTAAATGGCTATAAAGGATTGAAAATGTTTCCGCTTGAAGCCACTTATTTGGCTTGGATTGATGCTCGTGAAACTGGAATTGATGACATTCAAGAAAGAGCTTTAAAAGCTGGAGTAAGATTAATGGACGGTAAAATTTTCATGGGTGAAGGTTTTTTGAGATTAAATTTCGCCTGTCCAAAATCTGTGTTGGAAGAAGCAGTTATGAGAATTAAAACGGCTATTTCGTAGATACAACAAAACAGTCACCATAAAATAATGTCATAGGATAATAAGATTCTATGACATTATTTTTTTGCAATAAAACCAATATTCTCGACTCCTAATCTTTCAAAATCAAATTTCTGAGTTACATCACGGCTTTCTGATAATTGATTTTCCGTTTCAAAAAACCACTTATTACTAACACAAAAGTATCAACAACTGCATTCAGAAATCCATGCACCCTTCCATCAAATTTATTGACAATCACCTACCATGAAAGTACAGGACAGCTAACCAAATTGAATTCTTTAAATTTTGAATTAAATTTATAAAAAGTAGGCTTATTTCCATAAAATAGAACTTATATTAAAAAAGAGAATGACATGAAAAACATTTTTACGAAAGTATTTTTATCAATAACTGTTTTGGTTGCTATTGCGTCATTTATTTCCGTCAGAACAACGGAACCTTCAAAATCGGGAATTGAAAACCCCAAAGTTGAGAAATTAAAACTCGCTCAAGGTTTCAAAGCTGAACACCTCTATAGCCCATCAGAAAAAAACTACGGCTCTTGGGTTTCGATGACATTTGATGATAAAGGTCGGATGATAGTGTCTGACCAATACGGGTCGTTATTTCGTTTAAAAATTCCTGCCATCGGAGCGGAAAATGAAAAAACAGGAATTGAAAAATTGAATATTGGCAAAGTTCCAAACATTGATACTTTAGGAATGGGTTACGCACACGGGTTGTTGTATGCTTTCAATAGCTTATATGTGATGATTAATAACGGGAATAATAATAAGCAATTTACCCGTAAAAGTGGTTTATACCGTCTTCAAGATACTGATAATGACGATCAATATGATAAACTTACCCTCTTAAAAGAACTCGTTGGTGAGGGCGAACATGGTCCGCATAGCATCGTTTTGTCACCCGATAAGCAATCGCTATACGTTATCATGGGAAATCATACCGACATTCCTCCTCTTGATTTCTGCCGATTACCTTCCAATTGGCAAGAAGACAATTTATTTCCATTAATAAAAGACCCTCGTGGACACGCAAACGACCGTTACGCCCCAGGTGGATGGATCGCAAACCTCGACCCCGAGGGTAAAAAGTGGGAATTATTCAGTGCTGGTTATAGAAATGCCTTCGATATGGCATTTAATGAAGTCGGTGATTTATTTGTTTATGATGCCGACATGGAATGGGATTTTGGCTTGCCGTGGTATCGCCCAACTCGAATTTGTCACGCAACCAGTGCCAGTGAATTTGGATGGAGAACGGGTAACAGCAAGTGGTCGCCTACATTTCCTGATAATTTACCCCCTGTTATAAACATTGGACAAGGATCACCCACGAATTTATTACATCTGAAAGACGCTAAATTTCCTACAAAATATAAAAGTACATTATTAGCTTTTGATTGGAGTTTTGGGATTATTCATGCAGTTCATCTAAAACCTTCTGGTTCAACCTATTCGGGTGAAAGAGAAGAGTTTTTATCTGGACTTCCTCTGCCATTAACCGATGGAGTTATTGGACCTGATGGGAATTTATATTTCTTAACGGGTGGTCGTAGATTGGAGTCTGATTTGTACAGAGTTTCATACGTTGGTAATGAAATTACTGCCTCAGTTGCTCCAAAACCCATTAATTCTGCAAATGCTCAAAGAAGAAGTTTAGAACGATATCACACGGGTGAACCAAATAAAGAGGCGGTAAAAATTGCATTTCCTTACTTAAAAAATCAAGATAGATTTATACGGTATGCAGCACGTTTAGCAATTGAACATCAACCTGTGAGTGAATGGGAAGGTTTGGCTTTGAATGAAAAAGACCCGATGGCTCAAACTCAAGCATTGGTTTCTCTGATTCGCATGGGTAAAGGTGAGAAGAAGAATGAAATTTTAAACTCTCTGTTAAACATAAATTTCAAGACGATAACTCAACCTCAGCAATTAGATTTATTAAGAGCGTTTGAATTAGCATTTCTAAGAATGGGGCAACCAGAAGCCACTTTAAGAACAAAAATAATTGCATATTTAAACCCCCTTTATCCCGCAAATTCTGCCCATTTAAATCGTTCTTTAAGTAAGGTTTTAATCTATTTGGATGCTCCACAAGCCGTTGCTAAAACGCTTAAATTGATGGATATTAAGACCGAACCAGAAAGTAATGAATTAAATGTTGAAACGGCCACGGCTTCAAGTGATTTGATTTTAAGAAACCCGCAATACGGAGCAGATATTGCCGCCATGTTAGCAAATATTCCCCCTGCCCAACACACTTATTATGCCACCATGTTGAGTTTAGCGAAGGTCGGCTGGACTCCAGTGCTTCAAGATAAATATTTCAAATGGTATTATGACGCTTTCGGGTTCAAAGGCGGTAGAAGTTATGTCGGATTTTTGGATAGAGCAAGGAAATTAGCTCTCAAAAATGTACCTGAAAGTAAGAGAGCCTATTTTGACAAACTGTCAGGGGCGGAAAGATTAAGTAAAAGTGGTAATGATTTAATTCCTGTGGACGCACCAAAAGGTCCTGGAGGTTATTGGAAATTGGAGACCGCCCTCCCACTTGTCGAAAATGGTTTAACAAATCGAAACTTTGAACAGGGTAAAGCTATGTTTTCTGCCACAACTTGCAAAATGTGCCATGCCATGCGTGGAGAAGGCGGTGCGATTGGTCCAGATTTAACGCAATTAGGAACTCGCTTTTCTTCAAAAGATATGTTAGAGGCAATTATTCATCCCGACAAAACAGTTTCTGACCAGTATGCTGCCACTCAATACAGCCTAAAAAATGGCAGTTCAGTTGTTGGACGTTTGATTAATGAGGATAAAAATTATTACTACGTTTCTCAGAATCCATACTCGCCTGAGGTTTTGGAAAAAGTATTGAAGAAAAACGTAGTTTCAGCTAAATATTCAGCGGTTTCAATCATGTTTGGCGGGTTGATTAATAGCCTTAATGCTGATGAAATGAAGGATTTAATGGCGTATTTAATGGCTGGTGGAAATGACAAAAATCCTATGTTTTCGACAGCTAAAACGGAGGTTAAAAAAGATGGAAAGTAAATAATAAATGCTCATTGCTTTAAGTTGCCTGTGAACTTCCCGAAAGTTTTAGAACTTTCGGGAAGTTGTAGGAGACAAATTAATAAGTATCAAAACTTGAATAAATTCACTAAATCTTGCCTCAATGAAATTAAAAAATAATGCCTTTTATTGGCAAGTTGGATTGTTGATTATCACTATTTCGATTGGCTGTAAAGTCTCCAATTCAAGCCAAAAAGATGTAAAAGGTTTTGTCAGCATTTTTAATGGCAAAACCTTGAATAATTGGGAAGGTGACCCAACCTATTGGCGAGTTGAAAATGGTAATTTAGTAGGTGAAATTACGCCCCAAACCCTCCTAAAAACTAATTCTTTTATTATGTGGCAAGGCGGAGAACCCGAAAATTTTGAACTTAAAGGAGAGTTTAATATCACTGAAAAGGGCAATTCTGGAATTAATTATCGGAGTGAGAAATTAACAGACATCCCCTTCGCTTTGAAAGGATATCAAGCAGATATTGATGGAGCAAATCGTTATACTGGACAAAATTATGAAGAACGTGGCAGAACAACTTTGGCTTATCGAGGACAAATAACCAATATAAATCCGCAAATAAGCAACATGAAAGCCGAACAAGTAAGAGCAAAAGTGAAAAATAATGCTTGGACGGAATTAAAAGTTACGGGTTCTGTGGGTAATTCAGATTCCTTAAAAACTAAGATTAAAACTCAAGGGTGGAACTCATTTCATTTAATTATCAAAGGCAATCGTTTGCAACATTATATCAACGATATTTTAATGAGTGATGTAACGGATAATGATATTATTAACGGAAAATCAAAAGGCATGATTGGTGTGCAAGTTCACGTGGGTCCACCCATGAAAGTTCAGTATAAAAATTTACGTTTGAAACAATTATAAAATGAATAAAATAGGATTTAATGTATTAGCGTGGTCGGCTGGTGTTTCAGAAGATTTATTTCCCATCATCGAAAGATTAAAATTAATTGGCTACGATGGCGTGGAATATTTTGTGGGTTCGCCCGAAGAACCTAAGTATAAAAATTTAGGGAAACATTCAAAAGATTTAGGTTTAGAAGTCACCGCTGTAACTGTGGTAAGTCCAGAAGCAAATCCAATCAGTGATTCGGCAATAATCAGAGCAAAGGGGCTTGACCGCCTAAGATGGTCAATTGACCGTGCTTTTGATTTAGATGCCCGTGTTCTTTGCGGTCCGTTTCACTCAGCTCACGCTCATTTTTTGGGTCATCCAGCCCTTGAGGAGGAGTATAGATGGAGTGCGGAAATTTTACATCAAGCAGGGGAATACGCTAAACAAGCCAACGTAACCTTAGCTTTAGAAGCTCTCAATCGTTTTGAATGTTATTTGTGTAATACGATGGAGCAATTATCAAAATTAGTCAAACTGGCTAATCATCCAAATGTAAGAGCCATGTTCGATACGCACCATGCCAACATTGAGGAGAAAAAATACCTTCAAGCAATTCAAACGATTTCGCCATTTTTGAGCCATGTACACATCAGCGAAAACGACCGAGGTACACCAGGTGATGGACACGTACCATTCGATGATGCCTTTGCTGCACTGGCTATCGTAAATTATAAAGGATGGTTAACCATCGAAGCATTTTCAAGAAATGACCCAGATTTTGCCAATGCCATCAACGTTTGGCGTGAATACAATGACCCTTGGCACATTGCTGAAAATGGTTTGAAATTTATCAAAGAAATGTGTTTGAAACATTTTCTCTAATTACTAAAACTCATTAAATGGATAATTCTTGGAAGGATAAAATTTATAACTTGGCTCGGGTGAAGAGGTGGTATTAATTAATCCTGTTTCTGATGAAAATGGAATGTGTAGTTGCGGTCTGAATAACCCCAAAATTGATTTAAAAGTAGAATTAAAGTTCAATAAAGTTCAATTACCAACTTTAACTAATTGGCAACATTGGGGTAAAAACGAATACGTAACTGCCTTAGAACCAGGCACTAATTACCCTGTTGGTCAAGCAAAAGCCCGAGAAAACAAGGAGTTGTTTTTTTTAAATCCTTTTGAAAAGCGTGCTTTTGATTTGGAGTTAAAAGTAGGACAGGTTTCCAACCTCTTCTGACGAATTCAAAGTACAGGTTAGAAACCTGTTGTACTTAAAAAAATTTCAATTAATACCAAAAAACAAACTATGTCAAATTTAAGTATAGCTCAAAAAGCCTTATCACAAGGGCAAGGTATTTTACGATTAGCCCCCACTTGGGTTCCACGTTCGTTTTGTGTTCCGGGGAGAAGAATTAAACTTCATCCAGATGATTATTATGTTCTGGGAGGCGTTCGTGGAGGAATTGATGAACGTTGGTTATCATCAACAACGCCTGCAAAGAATGGACCTTTGACTGGTGAAAACGAAGGGCTGAGTTTTATCATTTTTAATGACGGTAATTTAGAGGAACGAGTCCTTTTAAAAGATGCCATTGATGAATTGAAGGGAGAAATTATTGGGGATAGACTCTGGAATGAATATAAAAGTTGGGCGATGTATTCTAAATTTTTTGATAACATGGGCCCTCTACCCCACCATATTCACCACAATGACGAACACGCTGCAAAAATTGGGCAACTTGGTAAACCAGAAGCCTATTACTTTCCTCCTCAGTTAAATAATCATGGGGGAGATTTTCCTTATACTTTCTTCGGAATAGCTCCTGGAACAACCAAAGAGCAAATAAAAGAATGCTTAATGAATTTTACAAAGGGCGATAATAAACTCACAAATTATTCGCAAGCCTTTCGTTTAGAGCCTGGCACGGGTTGGGACGTTCCCCCAGGAATGTTGCACGCCCCAGGAAGTATGTGTACGTATGAACCACAAAAAGCATCTGATGTTTTTGCGATGTATCAATCGTTGGTAAATGAGGCAATCATTCCCGAAGAATTATTGTGGAATGGAACTCCACCCGATAGAATTGGGGATTATGATCAATTGATGGAAGTAATTGATTGGGATTTAAACACCAATCCAAATATCTTAGAAACACGTTTCATGGCTCCAAAACCAGTAAAATCAGTTGCCGAAATGGAATCCGAAGGTTACATTGAAAACTGGATTTGTTACCGTTCAGAGGCGTTTTCTGCTAAAGAATTAACCGTTGCACCTGGAAAATCGGTAATAATAAAAGACAATGCTGCTTATGGAATTATAATGATGCAAGGACATGGCAAAATGGGCGTTTGGGATGTTGAAACGCCTTCCTTAATTCGTTACGGGCAATTAACAAATGATGAATTTTTTATTACTGAAAAGGCAGCAATAGAAGGGGTGAAAATAACCAATTATTCAACAACCGACCCAATCGTAATGTTGAAACATTTTGGACCAAATAATCCAGATTTGGTAATAGCCCCCTAACCCCCGAAGGGGGAATTAAAAAATTAATAAAATAAATTATCAATTCTAAAATGTGTTCCCAAAATTCCCCCTCTGGGGGTTAAGGGGGCTGATACTTATGGAAAATAATTATCCTAAACTTCATAATGCCACTTGGCCCGGAATCGTTGGGAAAGGTCCTGATTCTGAGCCACCAATATCATTAGATACTATGCTTGAAATGACCGCCGCCGCCAAAGTGGACGGTGTCAAATTCGATGGCGTTGATTTGGGACTTTTCGACCCTCACTATGATCTTGATACTTCAGACGATGCCGTTAAGAGATTGGCTGATAAAGTAGCGAAACATAATCTGCAGATTGGTAGTTTGGTTGCTCCAATCTGGGGAGGTCCTGCGATGGGGAGCAAAGAAGAACGAACTCAATTTATTGAAATGGTTCGTAAATCTTGTGAAATAGGTCAAAAATTACGTGAAATGGGCATTCGTCCGCATGGCATAGTAAGAATTGACTCTGCAAGTAGTCCTCAAAATTGGGCAAAAGACCCCCTTGGTAACACAAAATTAATTGCTCAAACATTCCAAGAAGCCTGTGATGTTGCCGCAGATTATGGTGAAAAATTGGCTGCCGAAGGAGAAATTTGTTGGGGTGGCATGCACAGCTGGAGAACTATGCTTGAAACGTTAGAGGCTGTAAATCGCCCAAATATCGGTTTTCAGGCAGATATGTCTCATACTTTTCTGTATTTATTAGGATATAATGCTCCAGAAGATAGAATTTTGCCCGCTGACTTTCAATGGGATGACAGAGAGGCATTGAATGAAGGATTTAAAAAAATGACGAAAGCATTACGTCATTGGACGATAGATTTTCATGTAGCTCAAAATGATGGAACGGCTCATGGTACGGGTTCACACGATAAAACTGGAAGACACTGTTTAGCAACTGACCCAAACGGAAAACTTAATATTGTTCACGATGCAGGTTTTTGGCTTAGAAATGAAAATGGAGAATTAACAAAAGCCTTCAAACACATTTGCTGGGATGGTTGTATGTTCGATAATTCAGTTATGACTCAACCCAAAACATGGAATGATATTCTCGCAACGATGATAAAAGTTAGAAAACAACACGGATGGATAGCCCCCTAACCCCCAAAGGGGGAATAAAGCACAATTTTAAGAATAATTTCAAAATATTAACTCAAACAAATCTCTCCTTCGGGGTTTAAGGGCTATGAAAAAACAATTAAGAATTGGATTAATTGGAACGGGTTTCATGGGAAGAACTCACTCTAATGGTTATAATCGTGTAGCAAATTTTTTCCCTGATTTGGAATATACTCCTGTCTTGAAAGCAGTTTGTTCTCGCAATAAAGAAAAAGTACAAGCCTTTGCCGACCAATGGGGCTATGAATCCATTGAAACTGATTGGAAAGCATTGATTGCCAGAGACGATATTGATGCCATAGATATTTGTACACCAAATGATACCCATGCTGAAATTTCTTTAGCAGCAGCGGCGGCAGGAAAAATGATTTTGTGTGAAAAACCTCTTTCTCGGAATTTAGCCGAGGGTGAAAAGATGGTTGAAGCCATTGAAAAAGCGGGCGTGAATTCGACTGTTTGGTATAATTACCGAAGATTACCCGCTGTTTCATTGGCAAAACAAATTATTGATTCGGGAAAATTGGGTAAAATTTACCATTACAGAGCCAACTTTTTACAAGATTGGACCATCAATGCCGACTTGCCCCAAGGTGGTGAAGGACTGTGGAGAATGGACGTGGAGGCAGCAGGTTCTGGCGTTACTGGCGACCTTTTGGCTCATTGTATTGATACAGCCATGTGGCTAAACGGAGCAATTACAGATGTTTCAGCCGTTACAGAAACGTTTGTTAAAGAAAGAATACACCAATTAACAGGGAAAATTCAACCTGTTGGCATTGACGATGCTTGTATTTTTCATTGTCATTTTGAAAATGGTTCTCTGGGACTTTTTGAATCCACTCGTTATGCTCGTGGACACAAAGCACTTTATACTTTTGAGATAAACGGAGCGGATGCTTCCATTCGTTGGGATTTGCACGATTTGAATAGACTCGAATATTTTGACCATCGTGATGAATCAATTGTGAGAGGTTGGCGATCAATTCATGTGACAGATGGCGACCAACCTTACATGGATAAATGGTGGGTTCCTGGCTTAGGAATTGGCTATGAACACAGTTTTGTGCATCAAGTAGCAGATTTTTTGAAAAGTTTAGAAACTGGTGAAACATGTTCTCCTACGTTTAAAGAGGCTTTGCAGACTCAGAAAGTTTGTGAAGCGGTGATTGATTCTGCAAATTCGAGAAGTTGGAAAGATACTCATGTAGATGGTAAATATGTTTAGAAGATGAATAAATAAGTACCCGATTATAATTAGTTTATGTTAAACCTAACAGGTTTTGAAAACCTGTTAGGTTTGATTATCAAGCACTTATGATTTAGGAATAACATAATCGCAGCGGCGAACCGCCTAAATTCAAATGGGTACTTAATATCTCTAAGTTTATTTAAAAAAACAGATAGCATCACTTTGAGTGATGCCATCTGTTTTAACTAAAAATCTTTAATTATAATTTACCCTTCTCATCCAAAACAATTGCTTGAATTTTCTCTTTGTTTACCAAGTCATTAAATTCAGGGACTCTTTTGTCTTTTATTTCTTTGTAACGGGCAATAACTTTATCAATTCTTATAGTCAAATCTTCATAAACAGCATAGTGTTGTTTATTCGGTTTATTAAAACCGTTTGACATGGCATAACTTGCAACGCCAGCCATTTTATCATTTAATCTAATCGGAAACGCCAACACGTCTTGGGGTGCTTTTGCTTTTGTTTGCATCAAAGAAGATTCAATAACCTCCAAAGAATCAATCATAGGCTGAGATACTTTCTTTAACTTAGAAACCAAGGCAGTGTCCTTCAAAGCACTCAAATATCCAGAAACGGATGATTTTATCTTACGAATTTGATTAATAGTGGTATGACATTCGCTCACTTTTTTATTCACTTTTTGAACTAAATCATGTTGTGCTTTCAAATCTTCATC
>JAYVIV010000041.1:0-26874 GCA_043769985.1 Arcicella sp. | reverse complement strand
ACCCAATGAGAGAAGATTTCATTAGTAATTGATTTTTCGAGGTTAAGTGAGCAGAATTGTTAACTTTTTTAAAAAGTTGACAATTCTGTTCAAAGCTCAACCATCAAAATCATCAATTTCTCCAATTCACGAGTCGCATTACCCAAGTCTGAATTATACTTATTTAGCATCATTGAAAAGCACATCATCTCTCCATTTCGGGCGGTAAAATAACCTGCATAAGCCCTCACACCATCAATTGAGCCACTTTTTGCCCTGACATTTCCTATGGCTTTTGATTTTTTGCCTAAATTTGAAACTGTGCCAGATACTCCAACAACAGGTATTGATTTATAAAAATCCCCGAAAGATTTTTCTAAATACATAGCTTTCAAAACATCCGTCATATTGTTTGGAGTAATACCATTTGCTGGCGAAAGTCCACTCCCATCCTTCATTTTCATTCCTTCCAATTTCACATTTTTAGTTTGCCATATTTGGATTAATCCCTTCACCGCACTTTCTGTTGAACTGCCAAAATTCATCAAAACAGATGGTGTTTTCAAAAACGTTTCAGCATAAAGATTTATGCTGTGAAAATTACATTCACGGGCTAAATCGCATAAGGGAGGCGAATTCAACGTATCAATTTGGTTAGTCAAAATCGGTTTTTGATAATAAACGTTTTTCTTATTTGCTTCTAAAAAGGAGAGTGGAGATTCTAAAACTGTTATTCCATTTTCCAACAATTTCTTTTGCAAAAAATAGGCAGAAAATAAGGCAGGGTCTGGAATTGAGCCTTTTACCGAAAAATCATTTCCTTTGGGAACAAAACCTTGCATGATTAAAACGTCCTGATATGGCGTGGAATAAATATTTACTTGGTCTCCCGTTCCAACTTTATCAGTCAACACTTGATTGATTTTTTGATAATAAGGCAAATCTGGTGATGTCTTTACAAGCGGTGCAGATTCCATGTAATTGGATGGCTTAAAAGATACCCAGTATAAATTTTCGTTCATATTTAGACCATAAGAACCTGCTCCATAATAATTGCCTGTGTCTCCCCAAATCCAAGTATCTGGTACAACATTTTCAGCAAAAAAACTTCCGTCACCAAAGATTTTTCCTCTAATTTCTTTAATACCTAAATCCTTAATTTTCTTGACCCATCGGTCGGCTAATTGTTTATAGTCGGGTTGATTTTTAAAACGCCAACTACCCAAAGAAGGATCACCAGAACCTCTGATAATAATATTACCAATCAGAATTGAATCTTTAATTTGCCCACTGTATTCCAGAATTGTTGAATATCTAAAATCTTCCCCTAACGCTATGAACGCAGTTGCCGAAGAAATTAATTTCATTGTTGAGGCAGGATGAAGGCTTTTTTTTGCGTTATATTCAACAATGTTTTTGTCTAAATTAACTGATTTTATACTCAAACCCAGAAAGCCATTTTCAAGAAAAGGAGAGTTTACCAACGAATCAATTTTCCGCTGAATACTCTCTTGTGAAGTGATAACTTTCAAGAAATCAGTTGATTGCGATTGAAGTGCAAGATATTTGAATAGTGTGATTAGTAATAATTTCATATTTATGTAATTATATTTTGCCACCAAGGCACCAAGACACTAAGGAAAACTTCAGTGACTTTATGCCTTGTTGGCAAAGAATTTATTTAAGTACTTCCACGGTAATCTTACTATCTCCATAAACTCGTTGCGTTGCTTTAATAAAATCAGCCTCATTTGCTTTATAAATATTCTCCACGTATTTCTGAGGGTTAATATCAAACAGTGGAAATGCTGTTGATTGAACTTGAATCATGATTTTGTGACCTTTTTTGAAGGTATGCAACACATCTTGTAAGCGAAAATTGACCTCCGTTTTTTGGTTTGCCACCAAAGGCTGAGGCTTCACGAATGAATTCCGAAAACGTGAACGCATCACTTCACTACGCACCATTTGTTGATAACCGCCAAGTGTAATATGTTTTGGCGTGTATGGACTGTTTGGTTCATCACCTGGATAAACATCAATCAATTTTACAAAAAAATCGGCATCCGTTCCAGTAGTAGAAATTTTTAGATTTACCTTAATTTCTCCTCCCAATGTCATTTCTTCCGTCAATACATCCGTTTCAAAAACCAAAACATCGCTTCTTCTTCCTGCAAATCGCTGGTCTTCACTCATGTATCTGCGAGGAGAAAATCCGAGAATTGCCTTTGGATCTTCGGTGTATGGAACAGGCTTTGCAGGATCTGAAACATATTCAGAAAATCCAGTTGCCATCTTACCCATATTAATTTTCCCATTTGGATTTAAAAAGAAATCAACCTTTTGAGCCGCTTTAGAAGGATATTCTAAAAATTCTCTCCATTCTTTTTTACCCGTGTCAAAAAGAAATGCTTCGGGTAAACCAGACTTCATATCACCCGTTCCTTTCAAAAAGTGCTTAAAGAATTTCAACTCCATATTTTTCTGGAAATAAGTTGAGATACTATCGCCAAAATAGATATTGGAGTGAAAATGATGTCCTTGCTCTTTTGCCCAATCGCCATGTCCGAACGGTCCCATAACGAGTGTATTGTAATTATTAGTATTATGCTTTTCAATATTTTTATAAACCGCCAATGGACCTGTGATATCCTCGGCATCAAACCAACCTCCTACGGTCATGATAGCAGGAATATTTTTAATGTTTTTCAAATGAGGGATAATACTACGTTTTTGCCAAAATTCATCATAATTTGGATGGTCAACGTGTTCTTGCCAGAAGAAATTGTCACCATAAACTTTGCTGAAATTCTTTAAAGGAGTCATTGTTTTATACCACTCAAAACCATCTAAGGTATTGATTTTAGGGTATTTATCATCATACCATGATTCGGTCATTGGTTTAGGATGTTGAACTCCAAATACTGGAAATGTCAATCCGTACCCCATCGTAAAAGCTCCATTATGATGAAAATCCTCGAAGAAAAAATCTGAAACTGGAGCTTGTGGAGAAGAGGCTTTTAGAGCAGGATGACCACATAACGCCCCAGCAACGGTATAAAACCCCGGGTAAGAAATCCCATATTGACCAACTCTGCCATTGTTATTCGGGAGATTTTTGACTAACCAGTCAATTGTATCATACGTATCTGAAGATTCATCCACGTCGGTAACTTTAGTTTTGTTAGGAATTTGAGGAGTCATATTGGTCCAAACGCCTTCCGACATCCAACGACCTCTTACATCTTGATCAACGAAAATAAATTTCTCCCGCATCATGTAACGAGAATTATAAAGCATTTTGGGATAAACGTCCTTTCCATAAGGTGACACATCATAACAAGTACGTTGCATTACAATTGGATATAGATTTGTGGGAGAAGCATCTTTTGGTGTGTAAACATTGGCAAATAACTTTATACCGTCTCTCATGGTGATTTGAATCTGAGATTTGATGTAGTTCTCTCGAACAAAGACCGAATCCTGTTGAGGAACAGAGAATGTTTGAGCTTTTACTGCGAATGAGAACAGTATTGCTATCAAAAAGGCAAATATTAATTTCATGTTTTGTTGATTTGGTTGGTAAACTACAAAGATATTAGGTCTGTCATCTTTACCAAACAAATTCAACAAAACAACATAGGAAACAGCGTTTTTTATTGAGTCTAATAACTATCAAAAGGCATTATCATCTTCAATTTGAGTAACAAGAAAATCTGCCAAATCTGCCCTGCTTATTTTTGAACTTGCATTAACGCCCACCAATCCAACCCTATAATTACCAATTTTATGCTCATTTGTTAATCTTAGTCCTTTAAGTATCGAAGCGAATTATTGAAGTCTTAACAATTTAGTAATTTTTGGGTAACTTACAAATAACAGTTACCTTTGTGTTTAGACTATATTGTCGCCCGATGTAAGATTACCACATAATGTCAAAACTTGCTGCACATGATAAATTTTTTGATTTATCTGATTATGGCAGACCATTCGCAACGGTCATTGCCAACCAATTAAAAGACACCCGTTTCACGCCAATTCATGTCACTTTATTATTCGGAATTTCAGGTATTATTGCTATTTGCTGCATTTTGAATGGATATTATTTTTATGCAGGATTTTTTATTATCCTAAAATCAATTATTGATGCTGCCGATGGTGAATTAGCAAGAATTAAAAATACCCCTTCATATTCGGGCAGATATCTGGATAGTGTTTTTGACATTATTTTGAATTTCGCTTTCCTTATGACTATTTGCTATGTCTCAAAAACCACAATCTGGTTTACAATTTTAGCCTTCATCGGCATCCAATTGCAGGGGACTTTGTATAATTATTATTACGTGATTCTAAGAAACAATTCCGTTGGTGGAGATACGACAAGCAAAATTTTTGAATACAAAACGCCTAAAGCATTTCCCCAAGAAAGTCAAACATCAGTAAACATTCTTTTTTTTATGTATAATTTCTTTTACGGTGTGTTTGATAGAACCATTCATATTTTAGACAGCGAAGCATACAAAGCAAAAACTTTTCCGAACTGGTTTATGACCATGCTTTCGGTTTATGGACTCGGTTTTCAATTATTGATTATTGCCATTATGTTACCGCTTCATTTGATTGATTATATCATTCCATTTTTTATTATTTATACGTCCTTCATGTTTGTTTTAATCGGAATTCGTAGGATTTTCCTCGCTATATAAAACATAAAAAGAGGCTAATTCATCTGAAATAGCCTCTTTTTTTAATAAATTAAAGGATTATGAAACAACAAAATCCTCAGTTGAAAGCCTAACTTTCTTCATTTTTGCAGTAGGGTCATTTGCCTCATCACGATAGCCAACTGCCAAGACTACCACACTTTTCAAACCTTTTGCGGGCAATCCTAAATATTCATCCAAAGCAGTAGTCGAAAATCCTTCCATCGGACAAGTATCGACTTCTTCAATGGCAGCCGCCGCTAAACCTGTTCCTAAGCCAATGTACGCCTGACGAGCCATCCAAGCCGAAGCAGTAACCTCATCCATTGGAAGCATTGAACCTTCCACCATTGCCTTATATCCTGCCAAGGCTTCTGACGGAACTCCCCTTTCCGAGGAAATCAAATTAAAGAAAATGTCAATTTTTTCTTGCGTAATCTTATCCCAAGTTGCAAAAACAATCAATGCACTTGCTTCTCCAATTTGTGGTTGGTTATACGCTAATGGTTGAATCTGTTGCAACATTTCTTTGTCTTTCACAACAATCAAATTATAAGGCTGTAAGCCGTAAGAGGTGGCAGAAAGACGTATCGCTTCCACAATATTATCAATTTTTTCTTGGGGAACGATTTTATCAGTAATCATTCTTTTTGCGGCATAACGCCAATTCAGTGAGTCAATGAAGTTCATGTTATTTTTGATTTAATGTATATACAATTAATGTAGCTACATTAATAACACGAATACTGTTTTTTAGTTCCTATATAAATGAAATTAAATAATCATCGTTGATTCAACATCTTTCTCAATCCGTAAAAAGATCGTTCCAGCAACTTCATATCCTCCGTAATGATTTCCAGAGAACCTTGCATTTCTGTTTGAAAAGGGAGGGTTTTGTCATAATTGGTAATAAGTCCCTTTTCTAATTTAATCTTCACTCGATATTGGCTTCCCATGGGCGTAGGCTCAATTTCTTCTATATTTCCAGACAAACTGCCGTATTCTTCAAAAGGATAATTGACTAATTTGATAATCACTTTTTGCCCAACTTTTACCTTTCCAAAATTCTGAGCCGAAACAATTGATAACCCTATAATTGGCTGATTTTGAGGTAAAACGGCAAAAAGTGTATCACCCGTGCGAATCATCTGATTCTCGGTAAGATTTTTCAAGAAACTCAATTTCCCATCCGATGGAGAAGTGATGACAAAATTCTGTTGCCAATTTGCCAAAAGATTATCAATATTTTGAACGGATTGAAGAATATTATCTCGGTAAGTTCTTGTTTTTTGGACGAATTCAAAATCTAATTCTGATAATTGCTTTTGCCTTTCCGAAAGCGTTAAACTATTTTCTACTAACGACTTAGCGTATGTCTCTTTTTCTTTTTTCTTCTGAATAAAAGCATTTTCCAAGTTCAAATACTCTAATTTTCCGTAAACTTTATCTTGGTATAATTTCTTATCGGCTTGATATTTTATTTCAGCATTACCAAATTCCTCATTGTTCAAATCAACTTGTCGTTCGTTGATAACAATCATTTTTTTGTAATCCGTAATTTGTTGCTCTAAAATGCTTCTTCGTTGTTGATAAATAACATCGCCCATCAATCGCTCCGACTCTTGATAATTTTTCAAAAGGCTGTTATATTCATTCTGCAAGTCTCCGAATGTCAAGTCATTAGAAGGAAAACTTACCTTTGAAGAAGTATTTTGAAGATAATTTTTGAGTTGTTTCGAGAGCGTTTGCAAGACAGAAAGATTCTCCAAACGAGTAGTGTTTTCAATTTCAGCCAAAAAATCTCCTTGTTTAACTAATTGATTAGGTTTCACTAAAAGTTTTTGCAAACGCCCAGAAGAGCGTGGAATGACCTTTAATGGCGGTTTTTCAGTTGTAATCATCACTCCACCCTTAATGATTTCAGGATATTTGATATACCAAGAAGCAATCAAACCTAATACTCCCAAAAGGAAAATGACCGTTAATCCATAGCGAATAATTCCTGCTGGACGTTTGCTCAAAATCTCATCAACTTCTTCGGAACGCAATTCAAGATTGGGTCGTGGGCTTATGGGAGTACCACCAAAAGAATCTTTCAAAATCTCTGGTTTTGAGCCGTTTAGATGAACGATTTTTGTTTCTATGTCTTTTATATTTATCTCCATCTTTGTTATTGCACACGGATTTAATAGATTAGACACGGATTTAAAAGGATTTTTTTAATTAAAAATTAATCCGTGTCCAATCCGTGTCCAATCCGTAAAATCCGTGTGCCATTAGCTTCCTAACTCCAATTGATTTTTTACTAAATCAAAATACTCTCCACGTTTCACCGTCAGACTTTCGTGAGTACCTACTTCAATGATTTCGCCTTTGTGAAGCACCACAATCTGGTCGGCATTTTTTACGGTACTGAGTCTATGGGCAACTACAATTACCGTTCTGCCGTGGAAGAACTCCTCCAAATTTTCTAAGATTTTCTTTTCATTATTGGCATCCAAAGCGTTGGTTGCTTCATCAAAAAACAAATAATCGGGTTCTTTATAAACCGCTCTGGCAATCAATAGACGCTGTTTTTGCCCTTGACTTATTCCATTTCCTTCCGAACCAATTTTGGTATTAAAACCCAAAGGCAAACTTTCGATAAACTCCATGATATTTGCTACCTCACAAGCGTGATAGAGCTTTTCGATGTTGGGGTTTTCGTCTCCCAAAGCAATGTTTCGGGCGATGGTATCTGAAAAAATAAAACCGTCTTGCATCACAACCCCGCATTTTCCTCTCCACTGATTTGCTCTGAAACTCTCAAAAGGGGTATTGCCAACTTTAATATCACCTTTTAAATCATAAAATTTGAGCAATAATTTCAATAAAGTTGTCTTCCCGCTTCCACTCATACCCACGATGGCGGTAACTTTCCCTTGTGGAATCTCTAAATTTATATTTTTTAAAACGGGTTCGTTTCCTGCCCCTGGGTAGGTGAAGGAAAGATTGCGAATAGAAATAGCAGCCCCCCCCGCCCCCGAAGGGGGAGCCAGTACACGGCTTTTGGACGAAAGTAATCCAGATGAGAAAGTTCCCCCTTCGGGGGTTAGGGGGCTTTCATCATCCAATTCATGGATTTCATTCAAACGCTCCAAACTGATTTTGGCACTTTGAGCCGACTGCACAAATTGGATTAATGACTCAATCGGGGCATTTAATTGTCCAATGATATATTGAACCGCCAACATCGTTCCCAAAGTTAATTGTCCATCCACCACGGCTTTGGCGGTGAAGAATGTTATCAAAATATTTTTGCCTTCATTCAAGAAAAATGCCCCTGCTTGTTGGTATTGATTGAGAGCTAAACCTTTGGTTTGGAACTGAAACATTTTGGTTTGGATGCGTTCCCATTCCCAACGTTTGAGGTGTTCGGCATTGGCTAATTTGATTTCCTGCATTCCCTGAATCAATTGCACCAATGAGCCTTGATTTTTGGCAGCAACGTCAAACATATTGAAATCTAATTTCCGTCTTTCTTTCAAAAATAAGAGTACCCACAACCCGTACAAGATTGAGCCAATCATAAAAATTGAGAAAATCGTCATGCTGTACATTCCTAAGACTACCCCAAAAATCAGGAGATTTACTAAGGAGAAAAGCGTATTAAGGGTTTGCCCCGTCAGGAATTGTTCGATACGGTTGTGGTCGTTGATGCGTTGCATAATGTCGCCAAACATTTTTGTATCGAAAAACGACATCGGTAATTTCATCAATTTTATCAAAAAATCGGAGAGAATTGACAGATTGATACGAATACTGATGTGAAGCAAAATCCAAGAACGGATAAATTCTACTACGGTTCTACTGGCAAAAAGCATCAATTGAGCCGCCAGCATCACATAAATAAAGTTGAGGTTACGAGTCTGAATACCGACATCCACGATAGACTGTGTTAGGAAAGGGAAAACCAATTGCAAACCACTACCCACCAATAGCCCAATGGCTAATTGAAATAACAGTTTTTTGTATGACCAAAGGTATTTGAGGAGATAAGAAAAATCTAAACCCGTTTTTTTATCATCTTCTTGTTCAAAAAATGCAGGGGTAGTTTCTACCAAAAGAGCAACGCCAACGGGTTTGCCCTCTTCTTGGGAGGTTGCCCAATGCTCACAAAAATCAGAAGCGGAGATATGACGCATACCCTTCCCAGGGTCGGCTAATAAAATGCCCCCCCTGCCCCCGATGGGGGAGCTTTCGAGTCCGAATATTCGTCTGAAAGAATCGTAGAGAAAGCTCCCCCATCGGGGGCGGGGGGGGCATAATACCACAAAATGATTTTGTTGCCAGTGAATAATACAGGGCAGCGGAGCATCTTTGATCAATTTCTCGAAGGGAACTTTTACTGCCAATGTCCTAAAACCCACACTTTCGGCAGCCTCGGCAATACCCAATAATGAAACACCCTCACGACTAAACCCCGAAGCATCCCGTAATTTTTGAAGATTGAGATTACGCCCATGATGTTTGGCTATCATCCGTAAGCACGTAGGACCACAATCCATTTGGTCGAGTTGTTGATAGAAAGGGAATTTGGGCATTGGGTTAGTTCAAGAGGGCTATAAATGAGAAACTGAACATCAATACATACGAAAATATTTGACGTTCAGTTTGGGGAGTTGGTAAGTGGACTTATTTTAGAAGTTTTGCAAAAATTGCTCCCAACTCTTTACTTTCAGCACTTGGAGCATTTGCAAAAGCCAACACACCTTTTCTATCAAAAATCATATACCTCGGAATAGCACTTACATTTTGTTTTTTAAGAAAATTGGAAGTTTCAGAATTTACGATTAAATAACTTTCAGCGTAATTATTCAAATTCTCATCAACAGTTGCTTTTTGCCAAGGGTCTATTGTACTATCCATTGATAAATAAACAAATACAACATCTTTGTTTTTATCTTTAATTTTAATTGAAAATGGTAAGGCTTTACGACATGGAGCACACCAACTCGCCCAAAAATCTACATAGATTAATTTACCCGCATGACGTTTTTTTAAATCATCAAAAGTTATTTGTTTTTTATCAGACGACATCAAAACCAATGAATTTGTCTCGTTTTTTTTATCGTTAAACTTCAGAGAGTATTTATTTCTAATGTGATTTATATAAGTTGTATCTGCAACATCATTTTCAAAACGAGCAAAGTATTCTAAAAAATCTTTGTTTGAAAATGACTTTGCGATTCGGTCTATTTCTCTATATAATAAATAATTTCTATTTTGATTTTTCAAAAAAACAGATTCATTCACAAGGTTGTATGCCATACGGTAATCTTTATTTACGAAATCTCCCAAATTCATGTAATTTGTTTTTGGCAAAATGTATTTATCTTCAATTGATTCTAAAAACTTTTGATAGTAAATGTCCTTGTAGATTTCAGAACTTATGTTCGAATAGTTCAATTGTTCTTGAATTTTATCAATAGTCAAAATATTATTTTCAACATCAAGAATATCTTTAATAATGCTGTATTTATTATGGTAAAAGAGATATTGAGATTTAGATAATAATTCTTTTTGATTTAAAGAGTCAATTTTTTTAAGAACACTCACAATAATAGGTTTAGCAATTATAGATAAATCATTTATCATTTCTGATTCAATCTCTTTTTTCCTTTTCATTTTTTGTTCTGGATTAAGAGAAGACAAAGATGTTTTCAATTTTTTATCATTAAAAATTTTTTGTAAATACAAAGTAGGAACATCCGATAATTGTCCAAAAATTGAATACTTTTCAGATTTTGTAGATACATTAATTAAATCCTCAATGGTATAATCGAAAGCCATTGTATTTCTATTTAAGATTGTAACAAAAGGTTTTTTGTTCAAAAATTTAACTTCAACTGAATCCCCTTTTTGAATTAGATAATCATTTGTATCCAATGCATTTGTATGAATTCTCAAAATTATATATTCATTTTTTACTTCAAGCCTTAAATTTTGAGGATATTTTTTTAATTTGTTTTGAAGTTTATTTGAAACAATGGGTGTCCCATCAAAAAATGAAATTATTTTGTCAGGGTTCGACAAAATCGTTGGAGTTATGTAAAAGATACTGTCAATTTCTGGTTTCTGGACAAAAGTTATTGAAACTGAATTTGGCAATTCAGCGTTTGTTATTTTCTGTATTGAAACAGTTGAACCATCATTTTTCTTGGTACACCCAAAAAATAAGATTATAAAAAGTAAAATATTTATCATGTTCTTTTTCATTTGAATAATATTTTTAAAATCAGTAGGGATTTACAGAATAGTAAATCCCTACAATTAAAATTCTAAATGACTATGCATGATTAACCCAAGATGCAGAGCCACAAGAAGCACAACACCAATGCCCTCCTGAATCAGCAGCAATAGCTTGACAGTCAGCTTGACTACAAGTTGTAACTTGTCCATTTGAACCTTGAGCAGAACACCCACCAGTTACTTTTTTCATCTCCATTCTTGACAGAGCAAGACCAGAGAAATTTGACATTAAATTGTTCATTTTTTCTTTGTTTAAAATGTTTAAAAATTTGACCTATTTTTGATTTGCAAATCCTACATTCGGGGCTATCTGACAAAGTTTCTCAATATTGGCAATGCCAAAAACTGATGGTATTTCTGCTTTATTTAAAAAGATAGTTGGGGCAGAAACGACACCTGCCAATTCTAACCAACGCAAATGAAGAGCCATTTGCTGAAAATCTACTTTGGTTTCATTAATCAATCCAAAGTTTAATTTCCATTTTTGCTGGTCTTGTTTAATATTCTGAAACCACTTCTGAGCGGCTTCTTCCATCTGTTCAATTGGTAAACTTAGTATTCCTCTGGCAACTTGGCCTCCAATATGTTTAGCTTCGTTGGAGGTTGAAAAGATTATTTCAACTCCAAATAAAGCATTGTTATTTACTAATTTTTGTACTTCAACAAAAAAATGACTACATGATGCACACACAGGGCTCAATGCCAAAGTAATTACATTTTCAGCTTCTGGATTTCCCATTTTTAAAACCTTCATTCCTTCAAAAATTGGCGGTAACATACGTTCTTTACTCAATATTCCTTTCACAAAATCAGGGTCAAATTTTATCTTTTGGAGCATATTGTAAGTTTCATCAAATCGTCCTGAGTTTTGTAAGGGCTTTTTGATAAATGCCCACAAAATGGTTATTGATAAAAAGCATAAGGAAAGATTTATCAAACTGTTAGTTATATCACTATCCAACGGAAAGGAAATTGGTGATAAAGTAAAAAACTCAATCCATAGTAATAATTGAACTGTCAAGCATAATACACACCATTCTTTGGCTACAAATGCTTGATAGTAAACTGACCAAGCTGTATATGGCAATGCTAAAACATTTAGCCATTTCAAAATCAGTAATGTTTCGTTTAGATTATTTGAAAAAAGTAAGGCAAGGAATCCGCCCGTAAAATAAAACAATCCAATTTCTGACCAAGTGAGCCATCCAAAAATTTTAGCGGCTTCTGAGTTTAAAATATTACCACAATTAGTTTTACTATTAATTTCACAGACACTTCTCAAAAATGAATTGTTGGCATCAATGCTATACCAAATCAAAAAACAACTCACAACCACACCCGTAAATTTGGCAATAAAAAAAGCGTAAAAATAACTTAGGTTCTCAGTGGATATATCTGTGAAATGAGTCCCAATAAAATAACCTAAAATCAATAATAAACTACTGATAATAAATGGATTACGTAAATTTTCAATGATTTCAAACTTACGGTTTCTTGAATAATTTTCTTCGCCTGACTTCTCATTGGGTTGCGTTAGTAATGTAATTCCTTGCCATTTTTGAGAAAATTCTGCGATACTCTCTCGTCTAATACCCATTTTTTCATGCAACCATTCTACTTGGTTATTTTCAATTTTATGGATAGTCCCATAACCAGAACCATCTTCAAAATGAGCAATGGCTGGCAAGGGTATTTCTGATAATTGATATGGATTTATACGAGTTGCCATATTATCAACTTTCAACTCCGTCAAAACATCACTCAAAGAAATTAGAGTCGGAAAGTCTGAATGTTGTAATAATTTATTTTTCAAAGTCGTCTCCGTAACCTTAACCTTTGCTATTTTCAACAAATTATTAACCGCAACAAAGGCATTTTTTTCAGAGGGATTCAAGGTCATTGCAAAAGCTGATTAAAAAGGTTTTTGAAATATTTTTCTGTGTAATTTTATTTTTTGAATAATTTTAACTCTTCAAAACAATTTCTTGCAAAATCTCATTGGTAACCGCATAATGAATATCATATTCCTCAGCAAGTAAATCGGCAATGAATAAAGAAGGCATGACGTGACTTCTGATGGATGCGGTTATAAATAGAACATTAGATTTCATAGAATATTAATTGCTTAAAGAATGATACAAAATTGGAAGTTATTTCTACTGTTTCCAATCTAAAAACAGATATTTTCCATCTAATTTCAGATATTTTTAAAATAAATTAAATTTTCCTTGAAAAATTTACCCCCCCCCAACTATATTTACGCCAGAAACCATTAATCTTCTTTTAAAATATTAAAACTTTAAACACAACCCTATTATGCAAAATCTTGGAAAAACAATCCAAAAACTACGGAAAGAAAATCGCCTTTCACAAACAGAATTAGCTCACTTATCAAACATCCCATCTCAAAGCAAAATATCCTCTTGGGAGAGTGGTGCTTGCATTCCAGATATTATGGAGGCACAAAAATTAGCTCAAATATTTGGTGTTTCTTTGACGTTTCTTTTGGGTGAGGGTTAAGGTAGAATTATTAGTTTGCACACAAAAAAGGGTCTTGGAATTTCTGTAAATCCAAGACCTTTTTTGCTTTTGAAAACGGTTAATAATATTGAGGTTTACAAAAAAACCTTAACTTTGTTATAAATCAAAACATTTCATAAATGGTCAAGCTGCAAATACAAACAGACAAAAATATCCAGAGCCTAATCGGTGGTTTTACGGATATGCCCTTGCATGATTTAGAAACTTTCATCAGAGAATTAAATGCCCTTGCTATCAGAAAACGAGTTACGGATAAAGGTAAGCGAGATAAGTCTTTATTATTAAAAATAAATCAAACCGTTTTGCCAGAAGAAAAAATGGAACGATATACCTTTCTACAAGAAAAAATGGAAGTGGAAACCTTAGCAGATACTGAATATCAAGAACTTTTAAATTTAGTCAATCAAGAAGAAAAAATAAGGAATAAGCGTTTCAAATATCTTTTGGAACTTTCTCAATTACGTACCATTTCATTAACCGAATTGATGAATCATTTAGGTTTAAATACGCCTATTCATGCCTAAAATTCATATTCCAGTTGTATTACAGAGAGTTGTTGTTGAAAGGTCAAAAGGTTATTGTGAATATTGTCAACTTCCCGCCGCATTCTCTTCATCGTTGTTTAATTTTGAACATATTATACCATTAATCAAAGATGGATTAACCACTTTAACAAATCTTGCGTACAGTTGTGGAGGTTGTAATGCTCATAAAAAAGATAAAGTAGAATCCCCAGACCCACTTACTCGACAATTATCAGCTTTATTTAATCCAAGAATTAATAATTGGTCTGAACATTTTGAGTGGAGTGACAATGATTTATATGTTATTGGAATAACGCCAATGGGAAGAGCTACCGTTAATCGTTTAAAAGTGAATCGAGATGGGAATGTTAATCTACGTCGTCTTTTGATTTTAGCTGAATTACATCCTCCTAATTTTTAATATCATAAAAAAGGTCATGGATTTTCAGAAAATCCAAGACCTTTTTGCTTTTAAAATATTTTATCTACTCAAACAATTCAGCCAAATTAATTGCAATTCCTTCAAAAATAGTTGATTTCAATGCTCCTTCAAACATCGTTACTCCACTATATAATTCATAACGCCCATTCTGTATCGTATAAACTTCAATGTCTTGATATTGTGGGTCAATGATCCAATGTTCTTTTACGTTCAATCGTTCGTACAAATTCTTTTTATCAACTCTATCTCTAATCACGGAAGAAGGTGAAATAATTTCAATCATCAAATCTGGTATTCCTATAATCCCATCATCGGTTATCATAGCCTGTTTTTCAGTTGGAATGAAAACTAAATCTGGTTGCACTGCATTCAAATCGTCTAAGAAAACATCAATGGGTGAAGCAAATAATTCTCCAATTCTATTTTCTCTTATAAAAATACCCAATTGAATGCTTAATCTCATTGAGATTCTTTGATGCTGCGGTCTCGGAACAGATTTTTTCATAATGTAGCCATTAATTAATTCGTAATATATGTCATCACTATCGTCAAATTCCATTTGACGAAACTCATGAATAGATATTTGTTTTAGTTCAGTAACCATATTTTCAGTATTTATTCCACAATTTAAAAAACTTACCCCAAAACTCCAATTATCAAGTATTAATTTGGTTTAAGGTTCAAGTTTTTACAATAAAAAGAGAAGGTCATAAAACCTTCTCTTTTTATTTATAAATTATCAAAGTCCTATTTTCACTAACATCAAACACAGCATCGGCTGCCGTCTTAAACAAACATCGAAACAATTAATAATACTTCTCCCCCACCAAATAATTCTTCACATAATCCGCAACGCCTTCTTCCAACGTATGAAATGGTCGTTCATAACCAATGGATTTTAGCTTCGACATATTGGCTTCGGTGAAATATTGGTACTTGTCTCTAATGTCTTCGGGTGTATCAACAAATGAGATAACCTCCTCATCATCAAGGGCTTTAAATGTATTTTTTACTAAATCCATAAAAGTCCTTGCCTTGCCTGAACCTAAATTATAGATTCCTGAATTTCTGCGGTGGTGCATCAAAAACATACAAACTTCCACCACATCTTTTACATATACAAAATCTCTCATTTGCTCGCCATCCTTAAATTCTGGATTGTGCGAACGAAATAATTTCATACCGCCCGTCTTTTTAATTTGGTTAAAAGTATGCCAAATCACCGAAGCCATGCGTCCTTTATGAAATTCGTTTGGTCCATAAACATTAAAGAATTTCAAACCTGCCCAAAAGAAAGGTTGCTCTTCTTGTTTCAAAGCCCAAATATCAAAGTCATTTTTTGAATCTCCGTAAGGATTTAAAGGCTTCAATTGTGGAATCAAAGATTCATTGTCATCGTACCCATTTTCTCCCAGACCATAAGTTGCCGCCGAAGAGGCATAAACCAATGGAATTTGATAATCATGGCACTTTTTCCAGATTTTCTTCGAGTAATTAAGATTTAATTTATTGAAAATCTCAATATCAAATTCAGTCGTGTCAGTTCTTGCTCCAATATGAAAACAAAATTCAACCTCTTGGTAATTGGCATCCAACCAATCAAAAAAGTTTTCTCTATCAACTTTTTCTTGGATTTTTTTACCAACAAGATTCTTATTTTTCTCTTCATCAGAAAAATCGTCAACTGCAATTATATAATTGAAATTGTCTTGATTTAAACGTTGAATCAAGCAACTTCCGATAAACCCTGCGGCACCTGTAACAATAATCATAAAGAGTGGAATAAAATTGTATTTATGCGTGTTAGGTAAATGTAAAAAACTCCCAAAATTATCATTAAGTTTTCAATTAAACTATACACGATATTCTGAAAAAATATAAATTTTTCAAGAAATCATAGGTTTTTCTACTCAAATTATAATACAATTCTCTTTTATATACAATAAATCAGGTTAATTAACTGTTTTGTGACGAAATCAAATTGATGGTTTAACTTGAAGTTGAATATATTATTTTTTTGAGAATTGAAATCGTTGTAATTTTGTAGAAATAATCGGTAAAGTTAAAAAATTGCCAATTTTTAATACTATTTATGGGATTTGTTGCTAATGTTTTCCCAACAAATCCTCCACAATTTAAACACTGAAAACAATGGTTTACGTAAGTCGAAAAGAACATTTCAACGCCGCTCACAGGCTCTATAATCCAAACTGGACTGAGGAAAAAAATCAGGAAGTTTTTGGACCTTGCTCAAATATTAATTGGCACGGACATAATTTTGAACTCATCGTTACTGTCAAAGGAAATCCCGACCCTGATACGGGTTTTGTCATTGACCTAAAAGTTTTAGGAGATATTATTAAGCAAGAAATAATTGAAAAGGTGGATCACAAAAATCTAAACCTTGACGTAGATTTTATGCAGGGGAAAATGGCAAGTTGCGAGATTTTTGTGATGGAAATCTGGAAAATTTTAGCTCCACAGGTTGCAACGGCATCAAAAACGGCAAAATTGCACAGTTTACAATTATTTGAAACACAGAAAAATTTTGTTGAGTATTTTGGATAGCCCCCCAACCCCCGAAGGGGGAGTTAAATAAGGTACTATCATTAAATACAGTTTTCAAGAAATTACTAATTTTAATTCCCCCTTCGGGGGCTAGGGGGCTATGAAATACTATATCATCGCAGGTGAACGTTCGGGGGATTTGCACGGCTCCAATTTGATTAAGGGTATTCGTAAACACGACCCTGATGCACAAATACGTGCTTGGGGCGGTGATATGATGCAAGAATCTGGTGCTGAGGTAGTTAAACATTATCGAGAACTGGCATTTATGGGTTTTTTTGAGGTAGTAAAAAACCTTCCAACCATTCTCGGATTCCTTTCCTTCTGCAAAAAAGACATCAAAAACTTTCAACCAGATGTGGTCATATTAATAGATTATGCAGGTTTTAATATGCGAGTTGCCAAATTCGCCAAGCTGAATGGATTCAAAACTTTCTATTACATTTCTCCAAAAGTTTGGGCTTGGAATCAATCGAGAGCCTTGAAAATCAAACAATTCGTGGATAAAATGTTTGTAATTTTTCCGTTTGAGAAAGATTTTTTCAAACAATATAACTATGAGGTTGAATACGTTGGAAATCCACTTTTCGATGCCATTGCCAATTTTACTCCACACGAAAGTTTTAGGAAATCCGCACGTCTTGGACAAAAACCTATTATTGCTCTCCTACCTGGGAGTCGAAAGCAAGAAGTGGAAACGATGTTAGGTTTAATGATGTCTCAAGTTTATGAATTTCCTGATTATCAATTTGTTATAGGTGCAGTTTCTAATTTACCGAAAGAGTTGTATGCTCGTTGGCAGTCTATATTTCCAGTTAAAATAGTAGTTGATGAGGCTTATAATTTACTTTCTGTAGCAGATGCAGCATTGGTAACATCGGGAACTGCAACCTTGGAAACTGCTCTTTTCGATGTTCCGCAGGTAGTATGTTATAAAGGTGGTTGGGCAGCGTATCAGGTCTTTAAAAGAGTCATTCGAGTTCCGTTTGTTTCATTGGTAAACTTGATTGCAGACCGTGAAGTGGTAAAAGAATTATTGCAGTATAATTTGACGAAGGAAAACTTAACCCAGGAATTAACAAAAATAACGACTAATCAAACTACTCGACAAAATCAGTTGGACGGGTATTTAGAAATTAAAAATATTTTGGGCGATGAGGGGGCTTCTGAACGGGCAGGAAAATTGATGGTTAAAGAACTAAGAAAATGTTAACAAGTTTTACAGATTAAGGGAGAACGGTCATTGTCCTTTTGAAGGACAACGACCGTAAAACCATTGAGTTATTACAAACTAATCGCTAATTTCACCCCTTGTTCAATCGCTCGTTTCGCATCCAAGTCCCCAGCTTCCAATGCACCTCCAATTAAATGCACCTTTGAATGCTTTTCTTTTAAGTTCATAAATAACTGATTATTAGATACTTGTCCTGCACAAATCACCACATTGTCCACTTCCAAAACATGAGGTTGCCCTTTGATTAAAACGTGAAGTCCTTCATCGTCCACCTTCTCGTAGGTAACTTCGCCAATCATTTTAACATTTTTCATTCGTAAAGCCGTCCTGTGAATCCATCCTGTGGTTTTGCCTAAATCCTCTCCGTGTTTTTTGGCGGAACGTTGCAATAAATAAACTTCTCTCGGAGAGGTCATTCCACTATTTTCCATCAAAGCACCGCCCGTTTTATATTCCATATCCACACCCCATTCTTTCATGAAATGTGAAATATCAGTATTTCCTGAATGTGTTAGGTATTCAGAAACATCAAAACCAATTCCACCAGAACCCACAACCGCTACTTTTTTACCCACGGGTTTTTTATCTAAAATTACTTCGGTGTAAGTCAAAACTTTAGGGTGATTTATACCCTCAATTTGCATGGTTCGACCCGTAACCCCCGTTGCAACCACAATTTCATCAAAATCGTTGGCTTGGTTTTCATCAAATCGTTTATTCAAATGAACTTGAACCTTATTGATTTCCATTTGGCGATTATAGTAACGCAAAGTCTCCGAAAATTCTTCTTTACCAGGAATTTCTTTGGCGATATTAAACTGTCCTCCCAACATTGATTGTGCCTCAAAGAGATGAACTTCGTGTCCACGCTGACCAAGCGTAACGGCACATGACAAACCCGCAGGACCTGCACCAACAACCGCAATTTTCTTCTTATTTTGTGCAGGCAAAATATTGATTTCCAATTCATTACAAGCCCTTGGATTTACCAAACAGGATGCCGTTTTGCGAGCAAAAATATGGTCAAGACAGGCTTGATTGCAGGCAATGCAGGTATTTATTTCATCGGCACGACCTTCCATTGCTTTCTTAGGAAATTCAGGGTCGGCTAAAAATGGACGAGCCATTGAAACCATATTTGCGTGACCATCCGCTAAGATTTGCTCAGCAACTTCGGGTGTATTTATTCGGTTTGTAGTGATTAATGGAATGGATAATTTACCCATCAAACGTTGCGTTACCCAAGTAAATCCTCCCCTTGGAACCATCGTTGCAATGGTCGGCACACGAGCTTCATGCCAACCAATTCCAGTGTTGATGATGGTTGCACCTGCTTTTTCAATCTCCAAAGCCAATTGTTCAACTTCTTCCCAAGTGGAACCTTCTTCCACTAAATCCAACATCGAAAGTCGGTAAATAATAATGAAATTTTCACCAACTGTTTCTCTACACTTTCTAACAATTTCAATGGGGAATTTAATTCTATTTTCATAGCTTCCACCCCATTCATCGGTTCTTTTATTGGTTTTTTTTGCAATAAATTGATTAATCAAATATCCTTCCGAACCCATGATTTCAACACCGTCATAACCCGCTTCCTGAGCTTTTTTGGCACAATTAGCAAAATCTTTGATAGTTGTTCTTATACCTCCACTTGATAATTCCCAAGGTTTGAATGGTGCAATTGGAGCTTTCAAAGCCGTTGGGGCAACTGCCAAAGGATGATAAGCATAACGACCCGAATGAAGAATTTGCAAACATATTTTACCCCCTTCGGCATGAACGGCATCGGTGATAATTTTATGTTCACGTGCTTCTGAATTTGTAGAAAGTTTACTACCAAAAGGCAAAGCACAACCCGCACGATTGGGTGAAACCCCACCCGTAACGATGAGTCCAACGCCTCCTTTGGCACGTTCGGCAAAATAGGCGGCTTGTTTATGAAAACCATTTTTACTTTCTTCTAAGCCTGTGTGCATCGAACCCATAAGGATTCTGTTTTTTAACGTTGTAAATCCTAAATCAAGAGGTTGAAAGAGTAGTGGATATTGCATTAATTGATGATTTAATTGTGGAATATAAAGGTAGTGGTTTTTTAATTTGGATGGAAATTTTTTGTCTGAATTTGGATTCGTGGGATTAGAGAATTCTTTGGATTTTGATAATTATAGACTGCGACATAACTTTTCAGAATTAAAGTTCAATAATTTGGCTCAACTTCCCAAAAGTTTTAAACTTTTGGGAAGTTCCAATTCCAATAAGTTATGGCATTCTCTATATTACAATCCAAAAAATCTTTAAATCTGATGAATCCAAATTCAGACTGGGTGGCACAGACATTTTCTTTACAAAATCAACAATCCATGTTCACCTAAACTATTCACAGGTTTATTGTACCAAAACAACTCAAAATCCTTCAATCCAGCGTTTTCGTAATGATTTTGTACTTCTTGAAAAGTGTAAATCTTTTTATTTTTAGGAGAAATTAATCCCAAAATCTCCACTAACCAATCTCCCTGATTTTTGTTCGTTTTGATTGAAAACTCTTCCCTTTTAGTATGAAAACTTAGGGTAGCAATCGTGCGACGGTCCAGCTCTCCTTTTTTTGAACTTGAATAGACTACCAAAGGTTTTTTGCCCAACCACACAACTTTTGAAGAAGGTCGTGTAATATAATCGTCCTCCTCAGAAACTGCCATTTCAATATAATTCTTCGGTACTTTCGTTCTCGGAACTTTGAACTCGAACCATTCTTGAAGCGGTAGTTCAAATCCAATTCCTTGCATAAAATTGAAAAGCGATTTTTTCAAGCCATAACTAAAAGTGTCATGGTCAGTACCTTTTGGATCGTGATGCACCAAATCATTATTGGCAAAACTACCGATAATTGGATTCTCAATTTTCACCCCAAATTGTTCTGGATTCATGCCTACGGGACTATGGGCAGTCATCGCAAATTGATGCCAAAACCCTGATTGAAGAATTCCCAATTCAAACATTTGTCTAACCATTTCAAGGGAATCGATGGTTTCTTGGGCAGTTTGGGTTGGGAAACCGTACATCAAATAAGCATGAACCATGATGCCAGATTCCGTGAAATTACGAGTGACTTGGGCTACTTGCGAAACGGTCACACCTTTCTGAATCAACTCTAAAAGACGATCGGAGGCCACTTCTAAGCCTCCCGAAACAGCAATGCAACCAGAGGCTTTGAGCAATTGACATAAATCGCTACTAAAACTTTTCTCAAACCGAATATTAGTCCACCAAGACACTGAAAGTTTACGCCTCAAAATCTCCAACGCCAAAGCACGCATCAAAGCAGGCGGGGCGGCTTCATCCACGAAATGAAAACCATTCTGACCCGTTTGGGCAATCATTTCTTCCATTCTGTCGCAAAGTAAATTGGCGGCTACTGGTTCATAGAGTTTGATATAATCTAAGGAAATATCGCAGAAAGTACATTTACCCCAGTAGCAACCGTGAGCCATCGTGAGTTTATTCCAACGCCCATCACTCCACATTCGGTGCATGGGATTCACGATTTCGATGACAGATATGTATTTATCCAACAACAAATCCGAATAATCGGGCGTACCCACTTCCGATTGTTTATAGTCGGGTGTTTTACTGTTATTGATGTATTTTACTTTCTGATTATATAAGGTAAAAGTCCTTTTCAGTTGTTCCAAAGTCCGTTTTCCTTCGATATATTCCATCAAATTATCCAAAGGAGCTTCTCCATCATCTAAGGTTATAAAATCAAAAAACTCAAAAACCCTAACATCAGAAAGCGAGCGTAATTCTGTATTAGGAAAACCTCCGCCCATGGCAATTTTTGTATCGGGATAATGTCTTTTAATCCACTGACCAATGCGAAAAGCACTGTATAAATTGCCAGGAAAAGGCACAGAAATAGCGACTAATTTAGGCTGAACGGTTGCCATTTTTTCTTCCAAAATCTTGATGAGAATTTTGTCGATGTAGGTATATTCTTGTTGAAGTGCCTCGTATAGTTCATCAAAACTATTGGCAGAACGACCCAAACGTTCTGCATACCGACTAAATCCGAAATGTGGATCCACACATTCCATGATTAAATCAGAAAGGTCTTCTAAATATAAAGTCGCTAAATGTTTGGCTTTATCTTGCGTTCCCATTGAGCCAAAAGCCCAATCTAAATCCTCTTCTAATTGGGCAAAACGAGAACCTTCGGGCAAGAAACTCTCCTGACAAATTACGTGCGAAAGCGTTGGGTTTTTACCTTGCAAGAATGAGATTACGGGATTGATAGTATGGATGTAGTCGTCGGCTAAAAAAAGCCCCCTAACCCCCGAAGGGGGAATTTGATAGTTCGATTTTTCGTCCGATTTTAGCTCCCCTTTCGGGGGTTGGGGGGCTATCGCTCTAAACATTTCCTCCAAACCCTTCTTAGAGAACAAATCTAAAATGACTTCAATTCCTAAATCAGCGTGAAAACAGGATATATTCTTGGTATTGAGAAACCCTTTTATGTACGCCGTTGCGGGGTATGGCGTATTGAGTTGCGTAAACGGGGGCGTTATGGCTAAGACAGTCTTTTTCAATGGCATTTTATATAAACATCAAAGTTAATCATAAGTTTCAATAAGGCCTGACAATCAATAACGCTATTGGATTTTAAGGCAAAGAATTAAATAAATAAATAAAGAATTTGTTTAAGATTTATTGAAAATAATTAAACAAAATGTAAGACATCATGTTATCAAATCATTACTCACAATTAAACTAAAAATAAAAATGAAAAAGTTAGTATTTGGAATTTTAGTAGCGTTTATGCCATTGTTATCTTTTGGTCAAGCGAAAGACGTAGTTGATATTGCCATTGGTTCAGCAGACCATACAACCTTAGTAGTTGCAGTTAAGGCGGCAGATTTAGTAGGTACATTGAAAGGTAAAGGTCCGTTCACATTGTTTGCCCCAACAAATGCAGCTTTTGGTAAACTTCCAGCAGGTACAGTTGAGACTTTATTGAAACCTGAAAACAAGGCAACATTAGCGAAGATTCTTACTTATCATGTAGTTAGCGGAGATTTAAACGCTGCTGCAGTAATAGCTGCTGTGAATGCTGGTAAAGGCAAAGCGGTAGTAACGACAGTAAGCGGTGGTAAATTAACAGTAACTTTAGACAATGGTAAAGTAAAACTTACCGACGAAAAAGGTGGTTCTGCTTATGTTACAGCTGCTGATTTGAAAGGCTCTAATGGAGTGGTTCATGTGATTGATGGCGTAATCTTGCCAAACTAATTACTGAAATTCCTTTTTGAAAAACCCCACTGAAATTAGTGGGGTTTTTTTGTGGGGTTATTAGATTTGGTAGATTTCAACACTAATAATTATTTGTTTTACACACCAATATATAAGTTTAAAATTCTTTAATATTCAGCGGTTTTACGTAGAAAGTCGCTTAATTTTAAATTTCTTGCCAAACTTGATACTGAATCAGTGAATAACAACAACTATTTATTATTTTAATTCGGAACAATATACTTATCAATGCAAGTCTCTAAAAGCCTCACTACCGACCCCTCTCTCGAAGAAAGGGGAGCATTCTTCCGCTTTTTTCTCCCCTCTCCTCGGGAGAGGGGTCGGGGGTGAGGCTTTGCATTAATAAGTATATACTTCCGTTTTAATTTATAGAATTATACTTCGAAACTCAGAAGGTCGCTATTTACACTCATTTTATTTTCATCAAACAATTTTATTCCTCCTCTCCACACCCAATCGGAGCACCAGGAGGCAATTCTTTATGCACCGCCACTTTTGCCGAAGATGGATTTTTCATACGGTCTAAAGCGTAATCCAAATGGGCCTGGTAGTCGCTTTCTTTGGCGGTTTTCTTGGTTTCTTCTAAGTAAGTTTTTAAATCCTTCAACACCTTTCCACAAATTGCTCTCGCTTGGTAATTCGCTGATTCATTGGTACTTAAAGCCATTAAATGCGTTAAAACAATTTGCTCTGTTTGAAATTGCACTTTACGGTTAAGTCCTTGATTTTTAGGCGTTTTGAAGATTTTATCCAACACTTGCGTAGTCATTTCTTCCAAACCTAAACCACCGTTTCGGGCTTCGTATTCAACCATGCGAGAAGCTCTTTCTGGATGAAATAAAAATTGCAAAGGAAAGTCCGCCGCTGATTCTGCCGCTGCCAATGGGTCAAAAGCTAAACCTGTCCGTTTTTTGAATAATTCTCTCGAAGACATATATCCCGCTGGACGTGGAGGAATGATGGAGATGATATTTTCTGGCAAAGTCAAAAAATCAGCAGAAAGACATTTTAAAGTGGCTTCTAAGGCTTTTTGTTGGGTTTCTTTACTGACTTGTTTCGTACTAAATTGTTCATCACCACGGACTTTGTATTGATAATCCATTGAACCAACCAATTTGGCAACCGCCTCCACTTCGTAGCGATGGAGGTTATAAATCGGAACTAAGGCATCTTCCAAAAATGCCATCGGAACACCCGTGCGAATAGTTTTTTCGCCAAAATTTTTCAAAGCCTTCTCTCTGACTTTCAACAGATTATCCAATTCTTCGATGGGGCTTTTTCCACCGTCCCACAAATGAGCCGTTGGACTTACAGAACCAGCAGAACGAGCATCTTGGTCGGTCAAAAATAATAAACCCTTGGCTCTGGCATCTGATAAAATTTTATTCAACGCTACTTTTTCATCCGTTCCTTTCGGAAAATCTTGGTAGCCAAAGGTGATTGAGGCTTTATCCCATTCGCCAATTCCAACAGCGTAGGCATCGCTAAGGTCGATTTCTCCGTTAAAATTCAATTTTACCAAAGGGTGCGGATAGTCCATCACCGAAGCACGATTGTTGATGCTGGCAGAATAATTGTGCATCAATCCGAGCGTATGCCCAACTTCGTGAGCCGCCAATTGTCGCAAACGAGCCAAAGCCATTTTGAGCATTGGGTCTTTTTCGGGTTCAATTTTTTGACCATTTTCAAAAGGTGAGAGTAAGCCCTGTGCAATCAAATAATCTTGACGAACCCGCAACGAACCTAATGAAACGTGTCCTTTGATGATTTCGCCCGTGCGTGGGTCGGTTACAGAAGCTCCATACGACCACCCACGAGTGGAACGGTGAACCCAATTGATAACATTATAACGACAATCCATCGGGTCAGCATCGTCGGGTAATAATTTCACTTGGAAGGCATTTTTATAACCTGCCGCCTCAAAAGCCTGATTCCACCAAGCCGTTCCGTCCATCAAAGCCGAGCGAATGGGTTCGGGCGTTCCATTGTCCAAATAATAAATAATGGGTTTAACGGCTTCCGAAATTTTGGCGGTTGGGTCTTTTTTCTTCAAACGGTGACGTACAATAAAATACTTTTCAATCGGTTCGCTCACGGGCGTTGCGTAATCCATGTATCCCAAAGCATTGAAACTTGAACGTGGGTCAAAAACTCGTTTTTCAAATTGATTATCAGGCAATTGTACAAAACTGTGATGAACCCGCAAGGTAATCGCATCCGAACTTGGCGTTACTGATCTCACGAAATTTCCCGCATCGCTTCCACCCGTAAAAGTTAGAGTAACTTCAAATTCAGAATTTAACGGAAAGTTTTTGGTACGAGCCAAATACATGGCAGAACGTGATTTATCCATCAAATAAGAACCTTGTTTCATGTCCTTCAAACGGTCAGGAATTCCCATGGGGTCGGACATCAAAAAATCGGTAGCATCCACCAAATATTTGCCATTTTCTTCGGCTTCCACCGTGAAACCCCAAAGCGTGGATTGAGCAAAAGATTGTTCGATGGCACGTTTTTCGTTGGCATCGTTGGTGATGGCACGGTATCTCAAATTGGGTTGAATGAGCATGATTTTGCGTCCAACTTTGTTGAAAAACACCACTTTTTCATCGCCCAAGAGTCCACGGTCGAGACCAATATCATTTGAACCCAAACCCGCAGGAAGTGACGAAATGTACAAAAATTCTTGATTAAGAGAAGAAATTTCAAGCCAAATTTTACCCGAATCTTCATCCCAATAAAAAGGCATAAAACCGTCATATTTCTTCAAATTAGCCGTTTTTTCGGTAATGGATGGGAGTTTCTGAGAAAATCCTTGCAAGGAAATTAGTAATACACAGAGGAATAATAGTTTTTTCATAAATGCTGATTTTGTTTGTTAATGAATTTTGGGTAATCTGTTATTTATTTTGGTTCAACTACAATTTATACGGGAATGAACGCTGACAGGGTTCAAAACCCTGCCAGCGTCAGCTTATACTATGATTTCCGTATAAATTGTAGAAGAACCTTTATTCCGCCCTTGTCGGTGTTCCCGTCGCTCGCTGTCGTTTGTGTTTTCACAAACGACACTTGCGGAAGCACCCCGAGGAAAGAAGTGATAAGTGCTAAAAGAATCCAAAAGGTCATTGAGAGTAAATCAACGTCCTTTTTTATAGATAGAAAACAGTAATATTTGGTACTGATTTTGTGCCGTTGATTTCTATGACAAAACCAAGGAAAAATTCACGGAATTTTCATATTTTTCTTTTCTTTGAACAACTGACATAACACGGTGCAAAAGTT
>JAYVIV010000040.1:0-7037 GCA_043769985.1 Arcicella sp. | reverse complement strand
ACTTTTGCACCGTGTTATGTCAGTTGTTCAAAGAAAAGAAAAATATGAAAATTCCGTGAATTTTTCCTTGGTTTTGTCATAGAAATCAACGGCACAAATGATGCGAAATACTTACTGTGAGGTAGTTTGTATCTTTTGTAAGTCAGTCAGTGCGACACTTACTATTAGTGTAAGATGGATATCAGATAAGGGAAAAATAAGCCTTATCCCTTACAAACTTCTACAAACTTTAAACCGAGTGAAGTAAAAACAAAAGTGTCATAATTTGAAACATCTACATCCACATTAATATCTTTATCTTCTGGGTCTTCATCGCTTTTTTCAGCATTTACTTCAACTATTGTATCCCAATTTAAGAGACTAAGAGCTATCAAATTCGATAATTGAAAATCTAAATCGTTATTTGATAAACCAAACTTCCTTGAAACTTCATTAATACCAAATTTTAATTCATAGGCAAGTAAGGGCTTTCCCACTTTTGATTTAAAAAGTTCAGGGTATTTTTTTGCCATTAAAGAATTTTTCTCTTGTATTAAAATCTGTTTTTCTTGCAACAAAGAGTATAGTTTGTCAAGAAATACTGATTCTTCATTGGATATTTTATTAAGAATATTAATGCAATTCTGTTGAAAAATAGTATCTGAATTATTAACGATTACGTGTGCTGTTAACTGAGCCCATTTTTGTTGTAAAGATTCTTCTTCCTCATAAGAACTTAATTCAATAAGAGGAGCTAAAACTTTTAGAGATACTTTTTTGGGGTCAATATTTTTCTCTTTTAAAATTTCTTGTGCTTTGGTGAAGATAGTAAGTTGATTTTTAAACCTTCGAAGTTTGATTTGGTCTGAAATCATACCACCTAATTCATCAAATGAAGGTCCAAAAAGAGTTTTAATTAACGATTCACTTTTATCTAATATCTGTTTTGGCAAATTTAAATCTTTTACAATTTCTGATAATTCTCCCATAATAAGCGTTTCTAAGTATGAATGTTTTTTCTGTGAATGCACATTAAATTTAGTATTGTCACAAAAGTAAAAAGATTATTTTAAATCAACCTACCGCACCATAAAAGTAGATTTAGATTTCGCCCAAAGTTTCAATCTTCATCGTTTCTGTATTTAGGTCAACCTTTGCAAGTTTCAAAGGTTTTAAATGAGAGGTATTATGTTTTACAAGTGCAATATCATCAATGCTTGCATTCTTGCCGAAGTAAATTGTTGTGATATTTCCAAGGAAAGGTTGTTCCTTGCCATTTGAAGTAGGTTCATCAGAAATTATATAAGTTCTTAATTCCTCTTCGTAAGACCAATTCTTAAATTTGGTAATCAAAAACTTTCCATTTGTGGTTGTATTGAGGCTTAAGTGTCCCGAGGGCATTCTTTCTATCTTGTCAAAAATGGACAATTCATTGTTGTATTTAACTTCTATTAGTCGACCTTTTATAACTTCTTCGTCAGTTATTTCATATTCTATACAAACACCTCTGTGGTTGTCAGCATAATGCGACCACATCAGTATCTCGTTCATATTCTTTGAAAAACAGCAAACGCAAAGTTCAGAGACTAAATCTTTATAAGTGCTTGAATTTGTATTGTCAATAAAGAAGCATTCAAATGGGTCGTTTAAAAGATGAAGTTTGCTATACCAATTAGTCTCTTTCCTTAATGATTGAAGTAAATTAATATTGATAGTATGATACTTGAATATTTTCATTCGGTTATAATAAATTCAAAAATTACTGCCAACTTTCAAATATATGCAACTGCACATATTTTTGACGAAATTATAAAAAATTGTAAAATCTTAATCTTAAACAAAAACCTCCAAAGGGGTTTATTCAAAGACATTTTAGTTAAATTATTTTCAAACAATACAGAATACGCATTGCGTTTTTCTGTACTGTTTTGAAAATAAAAAAATCTACCGCTCCATAAAATCCCCCCCAACAATCTCCTTCAATCCCTCCGTAGAACGATTAAATTCGTAGGCGTAAGATTCTACTTTTTGTCCTTCAAAATTTACGTCAATCGTATTTCTGATGAAAACACTGTTTACGTTATCGTTGGCAAAAAATTCTTCGTATTCGTCTAAAATGGTTAATACGCCAATAATGTAGAGGCTGGAATTCCAAAGTTTTGGTACAGGGTTTTTATCATCTTCAAAGTCAAAGGTTTTTTTCTGCTTAACACTTCTGAAACCCGTGATTTCGTGCCAAAATATTTGACCAAATCTTTTTGTGTAAGATTATTTTCTTCCATTTTGTACTTGATAGCCTCAATGGGGTCAAGCTGTGGCATGGGATAATGTTCTGCTTCGTATTTTTCAATCACCATTAAAAGCATTTCTAACATATCTCCTTCCTTGGTGTTAGGTTTTGCAGCCCAAACCTCATTCAATTTTTTAAACGATTCCTTATATTCAGTTTCGTTTTTTATTGGTTTAATTTCAAAATTTTCCATAAAATTCAATAATTTTCTACTGTTTTAGCATCTATTTTGTCGTACTCTTTGTGAGTGCCAACAAATTTTATCCAACACGCTTTAAATTCGTAGTTGAAGGAGACAATAAGCCTAAATTTATTTTTGGCAATGTTAAAAACGATTCTTTCGTTGCCCACATAGTCAGCACCTTTAAAATCTGCAATTACTTCCTGTGGATTGGCATAATTACCATTGTTCATTTTTTCGTACCAACTTAACAAACCCGTTTTTGAGTCTGTATAAATCTCCCAAAATTCTTTCAAAGTGCTTTTTGCAACTATTCTCATAATGATACAAATATACTAATAGTTCCAATATTTGGAACTAAATTACCCGTTAAATTCTTGAACCCTTAAAATAAAGAAAGCCAAGTTGACCTTTTTTTAGGTGAACTTGGCTTTCAAACGTCCTTTCATCATTCCAAAAGATTGGTTTAACGAAACTCCGATTCGTGCCTCGCAATGACAAAGCCCGTAGGCAAAGGCTTTTAAATATCCTTTTATTATTCCCGTCCCCGTGGCTGTGTCTTTGACGGGAACGCCCTGATCAGCCAACTTGCGTCAGCAATTCACCAATTCAAAACAATTCTTAATATTCTGGAAATCAAATACTTATATTGCTGACGCAAGTTGGCTGATCAGGGCGTTCCCGTCAAAGACACAGCCATGGGGACGGAGTGGTTCCACCAGCCGAGGAAATAACGAATTATTAGTTACAAATATTTTACCAAATTTCTACCGTTCTTTGTTCAACAGATTTTTGAATATTTATAGGGAAACTTCGCTTTGTTTAATAAAATCTATTTATCATCGTGGAGGAAGTACAACATTCTTAAAATTCTCTTTGGCACAAGCAACCTTATCTGGAAAAAGGTTTTTCCCTTTAAAACGAACGAGAGAACCATCTTTTACAAAAACGATTTCTGGAAGTTTTACCTGTGATTCTTTATTGAGAGTTTTCATAAGATTTGCTGTTTGATTTATAACAAATTCGTATTAATTTCTTGTAGTTTTAACAAAAATCTAAGACCAGATAAGGGGCAATTATGAAAATGTAAGTGTATTTTTATCGAATTGAAAGCATAGATTTTTTTGCCTCAAAATATCCATGCCTAAAACACCATAATAATTGGAGAGGATGCCATTCGCAATAAAATCAATGATTTGGATGGGATGATTTTTGAAATGAGTACCAAAAACTTCAATGGAATCAATCATGAAAACATCGGCAAACATTCGTCCGTTGGCAGTTTCAACTTCTACTTGTCCGATGGATTCTTTGAGGCTAATTTGCTCAATGTATAAGATATTTTTGTCGAGATAAGTATTAGAAGCACCTGTGTCTAACAAAAAAGGTAATATGCTTTCGCCATTGATTTCGACGTGTACGACCATCAAACCATCATTGTCGAGCCACTCAAAAGGGTATGTTTTTGTTTTCAATTGGCTTTGTGGATTGTTCTTAATAGACCGATATGAGTATTTGATTTAATTTGTCCTGTGAATGATACCGTAAATTTCTTAAACCCTTCACGCCGTTCACCGCCTTCAATACTTGCTACACGCTTATCTGGGTGGTGTGCCAAAACAGTGCCTTTCAATATTTTCATACCATCAAATATCGGGTTACCAATTACTACCCATTCGTCAGGATATTGCTTTTTGATGTCTTCCCAAGCAATTATTTCATCATCAATAAGTTCCATAATTGAATTGATTTTGTTTAGACAAAGTTAATTGTTTTTTCAAATACGCCTTAGTATTTGCTTTAATTTTTAATCGAACTTACGGGCAAAGGCTTTCAAACCCCCTTTCATCATCCCACCAGAATGGTTTGCGAAAATCCGATTCGTGCCTCGCAATGACAAAGCCCGTAGGCAGTGGCTTTCAAATATCCTTTCATCTTTTCAATAGATTGTTTTAACGAAACCCCGATTCGTGCCTCGAAATGACAAAGCCCGTAGGCAAAGGCTTTTAAATATCCTTTTATCATTCCCGTCCCCGTGGCTGTGTCTTTGACGGGAACGCCCAGTTCAGCCAACTTGCGTCAGCAACTCACCAATTCAAAATAATCCTTAATGTTCTGGAAATCAAATACTTGTGTTACTGACGCAAGTTGGCTGGTCGGGAGACACAGCCACGGGGACGGAGTGGTTCTACCAGCCGAGGAAATAAATATCATTGGGTTGAAATTTTATGATGCACTAATTTAACAAAATCAACTGTTGTGCCTGCAATGTCAGCAATTTGTTCAAATGTATGTTCTGTCTTTGTCAAAAGGCTTACTACAAACTCATATAGTTTTTCCTGTTTTGCTTCTTGTATCTTCTTATTTTCATTTTTTACAGCCAATGCGTTTGCTGAAACCGTCATTTCATAAATCAAACGTTGCTCGGCTGTCATGGCTTTGGTGTCCAACTCTTTGATGGCAAAATTTAGCCACTCTTCGTCCCAAAATTTAGGAAACGGGGTTGATTCAGGAATGGTATGTAAATTGTTCATCGTAAATATCAGTTTTTCTAAGTCAGTTTTACATTCATTTTCTTGTAATTTAAACTTCTCCAATTCTACCGTTATAAACGTCATTTGGTCGTCTATTAGTTCTCCTTTTTGATTCTTCAATACCGCAATGTTTTGATAATCACCAATATGTGAAAATATATTATTTGCTAAAATTCCAATACAGTATATTTTGGGTAAGTCTTCAAACGTATATTTACCCTTCTTTACAAAAGTATTAAAACGATACAAAGCATAAAATTTCATACGCTGTATGAACTCAGGATAATCGCCTAACTGCATTTCTACAATAAAATGATTATTATTTTCATCGGTACAAGCAATATCATAAATACCACTTCGGCTATCAATAGTGAGTCCTTTCATCTCATTTTGGACGAAAATCACTTCTTTGATAGGAATAGTTGAACTAATTAGTGCTCGTAATGCCTTTTTCAAAAATCTCGTATCAGATTCATTTCCAAATGTTACCTTAAAACCATAGTCTGACAAAATAGATATAAATCGTTCATTTTCATTAAATTGTTCCATAAAGCAAAAGTAATAAATTTATGACAAACAAAGAAAGCCCATAGAATTGAATCTGAGGGCATTTTTATGGGGTCTGGAAACTCTTTTATTGAAATTTCAAGATTGTTACCTTTCATCATTCCAAAAGATTAGTTTAATGAAACTCCGATTCGTGTCTCGCAATGACAAAGCCCGTAGGCAAAGGTTTTTAAATATCCTTTTATCATTCCAACAACGAGCGGACGCTCTATGATTTATAGGTCGTAGGAACGCTTCGCTAAACCTACGACCAGTCTCAGATTCAGCCCGTAGGCAAAGGCTTTTAAATATCCTTTCATTATTCCCGTCCCCGTGGCTGTGTCTCCTGACCAGCCAACTTGCGTCAGCAACTCACCAATTTAAAATAACTCTTAATATTCTGAAAATCAGACACTTGTGTTGCTGACGCAAGTTGACTGAACTTGGCGTTCCCGTCGAAAACACAGCCACGGGGACGGAGTGGTTCTACCAGCCGAGGAAATAGCCGAGGAAATATTTGTCGGAAACCCTATATGTTTCATTATTGTTTAAGAACATAATCTTTATTTTTACTATACTCACTCTATTCATTTTTAGTAAAACTTGTGTTTCCCTTTTTGAGGATGTCAGTTTTCAGTTTTGTTGAAGTTAGCTTATTATTAACTCACTATAATTAGCTTTTATTTAACATATTCCAGTATGGTGTTATCCTTTTTAAAGATTACTACAAGTGAATAATCATCGGCAATTAAGACTTGTACTATTGCATCATCACCTGTATCCGAATATAGGCATTTTTTTAATAACTGCCCTTCTATCTCAACATACCCACTTTCTTCTAAAAGTGCGAACCGAGGCAGTCCAGGTCCGTTATTTTGACCAGGACTAAGTAATGTAAATACTGGTTTGAATCGAGAGTCTTTTGAGCCCTCAAAGAATATTCGGTAAAGTCCTTGTGTCGTACTAATAATTCTTTGTTGATTGCCCGAAGATGTCTGAACTCTTGCTCTTTTTACAAGTTTTGAAAATGAACACATCTGTGAAAAAGAAAGGGTTGACGAACAAATTAAAAGCGTGATAAAGAAGAGTTTTGATTTCATTTTATAATTTTTATAGTCTTTCTTACTCATATGGCTTTTCAGAATACGCCCCGTTTTTTTGTAGTTGTCTCTGGTCTCAACATTATGCCGTTGTTGGTCTTCCTTTTAGGCAAAATCTTGGCGTGCCGTTGTGCGGTGTTTTCCACCCACAACATAGGCGACAGCAATTTTTCTACTAACAAAAATATTTATATTGTTGATATTCAGAATATTACGCAATAAGAAATATCTCACTTTTGTAATTGGTGCTTGCTTTCGCTCGTGTTGTGGGACTGTGCGTCGCAGTGAAAAACACCGCACAACGGCTGGCTACTTTTCTTTCTCAAAAGGAAGACCAACCTTTACTTTTGTTTATTATTAATATTCTAAGAATTAGAGAACCATTATTACTATAACAATTTTCTTTT
>JAYVIV010000039.1:0-27313 GCA_043769985.1 Arcicella sp. | reverse complement strand
CGTTGATGATACTGCAATCACATGCGGGAAAGTAAATAAACCCCAAATACTTTAAATCCAAATCCCTAATTTAGTCATGAATTAGGGATTTTTGCGTTAGCCCTTCCCTTCCTTCGTGAAACGTATTCCTTCTGCACCCAAGAACAAATCTCGCTCTGGAACATCACTGTCTTTTACATGAAATTTATATCTTAAAAATACTGTTAATTCGGCATGGTCTGGTTTAAATTCTACTTTCAAAATTCCCAAAAGGGCTTCTGATTCTTTGATAACGTGAAAACGTATGCCTACGGGTAGTTGTACCAAATGCTCAATACGGAGCATATCGAAGATTTTATCGGGATTTTTTTCTAAATACCGAAACATCTTGTCGGCATTGATGCGGTCTTCGGAGGCTTCTGCCGTGAGTGAGATAGGCACATTCGACAAATCATCTGGGACGATGACATTTGCCGATAGTTTCTCTTGTAATTTCTCAATGGCTGTATCTAATTCTGTCTGCACTTGGGCGGGTGCAACCGCAATGTTATTAAGTTAAGTGATAAATAATTCATAATCAATACATTAGGTTTATCTTTGTGGTTTTAAACAACCAATCCATGAATCACAAAAAAAGTTAATTACAGGTGAAATTTCCCCGTTGAAATTTCTAAAAGAAGTATCCATTTTTATCCATAACCCTCAGACTATCAACGAGTTCAACGAGGATAAAGCCTTTTTTACTCGCAAGGGTAAGCTATCGTTTTCATCAATATCCATCCTTTTGATGAATCTTTTTAAAGACTCCGTTGAGTATTCTTTAACAACATTTCTACCCCAACTGTCCTCTGAATGTGTGACGGGTGCCGCTTTTTCATTGGCTCGGTACAAAATAAAACTTGCATTTTTTCTTGAATTGAATAATATGATGACGGAGCATATTTTGGAATTACCACCCAAACTTTGGAATGGATTTCAACTTATTGCTGGTGATGGAAAAACGGTTAATATGCCATCTTCACCAAAAATAAAAAAACATTCGGGCGGCGTTCCGCTCGGTATTTATTCCGTTTCAGGAGAAAAAACAACAACGTGTTTTTCCAATGCTTGTATACTTTATGATGTTCTTTCAGGTTTTGTTCTTGATTCAATAATTGCTCCTATCAGTATTGGCGAGGCAATGTTGATTATCCCCTTGTTAAAGAATTTAAAAGTACCCAATGCTCTTATTCTTCTCGACAGAGGTTTTGGTTATTTCTCTATGATTAAGTTATAGTTAGTCAATAGTTTATCTTTTTGTATTCGTTTAAAAGCCAGTCAATCTGATTTTGCAAAAAAAGCATTCTTAAATCCCTCAGATGACTTTATTACAGAGTGGATTCCAAGTGAAATGGAAAGAACAACCACTCGAAATCAAAATTTGGACATTAAGCCAATTACGGTTAGAGTTACGAAAATAACTTTAAAAAGTGGTGAAATAGAGTTATTAGTGAGTTCATTACTTGATTTATCTGCCATTACAACCGCTCAAATTTCAGCATTATATCAACTCCGATGGGCTATTGAAGAAGGATACAAAAATTTGAAGCCTAAAATGAAACTTGAACAATTCGGATATCGTCATTACAAAGGAATTTATCAGGAATTTTACGCCCATATTTTTATGCTAAATCTGACTTCACTACTGGGAAATCAAGCTCAAAAACAGATTACCCAAAGAACTAAAAAACGTAAATTATCTTATCAATACAATTGGCAAAATGTGCTCAAATTTGTTAGAGATAAATTTATAAATCTAATTAAACTCACTGATGTTCAATATATTATAGATAATATACTCAATAAAATCAATAATTCAATAACCGCTATAAAGGATGGACGTTCTTTTGAACGAATTAAGCATCACAAACGTAAAAACAGATATACTTAGTGTTATAAGTAGGAGGTGAAAATCGACATATCACCCATGAGTTTTAAAATGTAAAAAAACAAATTTATAGGAATAAAGGTCTTTTTTTGTCTAAAAAATAAAATCTTATAAAAACTGAATTTATTAATCTAAAACCTGAAATATAAATTGTACTATTCCTATATTAAAATTTCTATAATCCTTAACTTAATAACATTGGGTGCAACCGAACCCTCAGTGGCAGAAATAATAGAGGCACGAGTAGCCACCGTGGGTTTGGGTAAACCTACGTGTTTTATTTCATGTACATTTTTGGGTGTCTTTTCTTTTTCGCCTTCCCCGATACCGAAGACAGTGTGTCCAAGCATCAAGCACAAGAAAAGACTCAGGATTTTTACCAATTGTTTGCTAAAATTCATCGCCATGGGTTAATAAGTGTTTTTAAAATCGTTGCTTGTTGTTCGATGTTTAATATTTGGCTTATTGCTAATTATCAAGATGTTGTGGTTCAAAACAAAGCAAACTTCGCCTCCGTAATATTCTCAATCACAATTCTCAACTTTTTGCCTTTGATAGTCTTGATAAAACTCTTTCCTGCACTGGCGGTAAGGGTGAGTTCTTTGTAACTGAAAAATTTTGCCGATTTCATGGCTTCATTTACGGTGTAACTATCAAAACTTGCTGTCAAATTATTTCCGCTTAAACTGCCTTCGGTGCTGGTGCTGCCGTAAGGGAAAAGGAAATTATACAATGATACATAATCTGCCTTGTTGTTCCTGATATCGAGGTCAAATTTCCATATTTTGCCCGAGACGGGTTGTGTCACTTTGTCTAAGGTCAAAATTTTTGGAAATTGATTTGAACATATTTCTATCGCTGTGCCATCGGGCAGGGTAAACTTCCAGTTGGCTTCTTTGATTTCTTCGGTGAGCGTTACGCTGTATTGATTATTGATAGCTACTAAATACGATGCGTTATTGAAGCTAACAGCTTTTAAATCAAGCCATTCGCCAATATTTTTGCCATACATAAACATCTTGGCACGGGTTTCTTTGTGTTTGCCCGTAGCAGAATAAAACTGTTCTACCTTCACAAAACCATCGGTATTTACAAGGTCTTGGTCTTTATAGACAACCTCCGATGTCTCGACTTTGCAATCATTGTTCAGCAAAGCCTTATCCACCGTAGGTTCAACAGAATCCGTTTTTCCACAACTGAACATTAGGGCAAAACAGATGGATAAGGTAAATAGTGATAGGGGTGATTTCATGGTTGTTTTAGTAATTTCTTAAAATATCAATAACCTCTCAGAAAAAGGTCTTTTTCTAATTTTACATCGTCTAAATAATATTCAATGTCTTCATTTTCATTCAAATAGCCATTGGGCGGAATACTGAGAATTATCTTATTCCAAGGTTTCCAAACGTCTTTTAGAATGCCATTGTGGGTTACTTCGTAATGTTCTAATAATTTATATTTCCAAAATCCTTCAAAATATAAACTTTTACTATCTATCTGATAGAGTTGTGTACCTTTTACACTTACATCAATAGGTAATTGTTTGTTTTTTTCATTGATTGAATAAACCTCAAAGAAAGCTTCTCCATTTTTCACTTCCATTGTCCAATGAATACGGGTAAACTTTCTTTTAAATTTTGTATCAAAAAAATGATAATTTACCAAATTTGTTACCGCTGCATGAGGGAAATCTTTTGCTACTAATAACTTTTCTGATATTGCACGTTCTCCGTCATACCAATATTTTGATAAATATTCTCCATTAGATTTTATTTCAAAATGAATAGTGTTCCATTCAGGGAGATTATAGTGATTGTTGTTTGAATGTAATTCAGAGAAATATTTTTGAAAATCATCTATCAATAAATCGTACATTTCCATAAAATCACCCAAAGAGACATCAATTAGGCTGTCATTTTTGTACATAGGAATACTTCCAGCAAATCCGTTTCTGTAATAGCCATCAATTGACAAGTTATCAAAAACTATTTTAGATTTACTTACCTCCAATGTTTTATTAACTATTATTCTTTCTATTTCTGTCTTATTCATATGACTAATTTATTTATAATTAATTCGGAACCACGCCGTAAATAACGGTTGGAGCATTTCCAATTTTGTAAGAAACTATAAAGCTATCAGGTCTTGCACCAGTAAAGCTTCTTACTTTGTAAATCACTTCAATATTGGCTGCTGGGTTGATAGTTCTAAGCCTTATCATTTCACGCTCCATATCCCTCCATGCTCCGTTACTATTTGAGTTAGAATTCATACGCCAATAATTAATTTGTTCACTTGGTCCGTTGGCTTCATTTGAGGCAATATGACCACCCGCATCATTGGGGTCATTTCCTTTCTTCTTGGAATTTGTTGTCTGCTCTGTTGTATTCCTTGCTCTTGTAGGAGTTGGGTATTGAATATTTTTATCAGTCATTTGGGAAACATAGCCATTAGCATCAGTTTTATAAACAAAACGTCCGTCCACTTCATATACCATATCTTTCAATGTTGGATGTACATTCAATACTTGATTAAAGTCATTTAAGAGTCGTCCTGGCGTACCGCCAGCCAAAGCTGTAACATTGCCTTGCGTAAATGTTGCCCATTTTGTTCCTGCTGGTTGAAGACCTTGCCAAACCTCAAATCCAGTGGCTGTTTTAGTGAAATTATAAACAGGACTAATATTCTTTGTATTAATTTTAATATCAGCTATTTGTTCAAGAACATCTAAACGATTACTCCAAGATTTTGTGGCAATCCAAACATCCAATGAGCCTTTATCCGTAAAATTAGCCAAAAACTTTTTAATCTTTGGATCAAAATTTGGGTCTGCAAACTCAGCCATTAAACGATTTACATCAGCGTTGGTTAATTTATTACTATTTAAATCAGCCAAAATCTTTTGATAAAATTTAGTTCTATCGGCAATTGATATTCCAGAATTTATAAAAGAGTTCTCTAAGTCTGTTATTCTCTTTTTAGAAACTCCTTTACCTTCAAGAAGTTCAAGCGTTGCACAATCATTATGCACCAATACCTCCTGCGTACCCACGTAATAATTATGAAGGTCATTTACCTCAAAATTATAAACCGTTAGGGTAGTATCAGGCTTAATGGCAACGCTATCCAAACGGAGAGTTGCTCCTTTGCCATCAAGGAAAGTATCACCTACTTTTAGGTCTTGGGCGGGTACGTAGTCATGGTGGTTTTCCGTCCAAACGGGGTGTTCTAAGGTAGGCTGTGCAATTAATAGACCTCCTGCAAAAAGAGACACCAAACCTCTTTTAATAGATTTTTTAGTAGCCTTCACCACACCCCAAGCAAACTTTTGAGGGTATGGTCATACCCGCCAACCACATCACCAGCCACAATATTTTCAATATTTTTGAGGGCTTTGTGGTTGTTTTGTTTTATGGTTATGGGTGTCCTTGGGGAGAAACAGAAACCGTTGGTGTAAGTATTCAAAAAGTCCTTTAAATACCTTCAGGTAGGTCAAGAATAATGAAATATCTATATTTGTTTGTTGGAAAGTACGAAGATATTTACCAAAATACTGAATTTATTGAAATTCAAGATTCTGTAAAGATTTTAGTTAAACAGTGTATTAAATATGCTGATTAATAAGTTATTTAACTTCCAGAAAGTTTTTTTTACTTTAGATAAGTTCTACAAAAGTAACTTCCCGAAAGTAAAAAAACTTTCTGGAAGTACTTCAATCAAAGATTTTAGTATAAAAATTATTCAGAGAATTTATTAAAAAGTGTATTAAATAGGATTTATAACAACGTCATGTAGAACATAAACATATTGACAACTCACTCATAATCAATTATATAAACCAAAAGCTATTTAATGGCAACGCTTTACGGGAAAACTTAGTGGGGGCAGCAATGGCTTAATTCACTTTCAAAAATTGATAATAGTAATCGCTTGCCACGGGGGAGAACGTATGCCAATAAGGGTTTGGTCAAAAATATTGAGATTGAAACGAATGGCAATGGGCAATTTGTTAGATGAATTCATCAAGAATCGTTTTGGCACTGAACCTTTATTTCTACACGGCGGTATCGACCGCAAAAAACGAGATGTTTTGGTGGAAAGATTTCAGAAGAATAGGACTGATTCTATCTTTATTTTATCGTTTAAAGCAGGAGGGACGGGGCTAAATCTTACGCAAGGAAATCACGTAATTCACTATGATTTATGGTGGAATCCTGCGGTAGAAAATCAGGCAACGGATAGGGCTTTCATAATTGGGCAAACCAAGAATGTGATGGTTTATCGCTTAATCAATCAAGGAACGATGGAAGAGAAAATTGATAAAATGATACGTTCTAAGCGAAATTTGGCAGATATGAGTATCACAACTGGTGAAACTTGGCTGGGTGATTTATCGAATGCTGACTTGAAAAGTTTGGTTCAATTGACTAAGATGTGATTCATAATCGACTAACGCAGGCTGGCAGTTCCACTGTGGGTTAAACTCAGCCTGCGTTAAAACTTTTTATCTCAACAATACTCAATCAAATCCCAAAGATTTCCGTACAAATCTTCAAAAACAGCCACTGTTCCATATTCTTCTTGGCTTGGTTGTCTGACGAAATTAATGCCTTTTTTGAGCATTTTATCATAATCTCTTTGGAAATTATCAGTTTCTAAAAATAAACAAACTCGTCCGCCAGTTTGGTTGCCGATACTGAGTTTTTGAACTTCGTCTGAAGCTTTGGCTAATAAAATACTGCACTCAGCATCCTTGTCTGGTTTGACTAATACCCACCTTTTTTCTATACTCAAAACAGTGTCTTCTACCAACACAAAATCCAATTTCTCGGTATAAAATTGAATGGCTTCGTCGTAATCATAGACTAAGAGGGCTATATGGACGATTTTTCTTTTCATATTTTATACATTAAACCAATACGTCAATTTAAAAACAATGGCTCTATTTTTGGTTTGAAGGGATTCGTTACTTAAATAGCGATTTCCGAAATTGTCATTTTTGAATGTTTCGGTGGCGTAATAATTATCGGTATAAACCAAGAAGAAATCGCTGGCGGGTTTGAAACGCCATTGCAAGCGGGTATTTATGCTGACATTATTTGATAAATTATTGTACTGCACTAAACTACTGAAAAAGACGCTTCTGGAAAACGATAAATCTATCTTTGGTCGTAATAAAATCAACTCCGATGCTCCGTAAGGTTGGGTGATTTTGTTGTAGGAAGCATCAACAGAGAATACTCCGTAGGGTTGATAACGATAGAAAAGTGAGGTATTTATTTGTTGGATTTTTCCCCCAAAATAATCTCCCAAACGCCCCTGCAAGTTGAAATGAAATTTACGTCGGGCATCTGAAAAAAAACTAATTCTTGTATCAGAATAGGTATAGGCTGAACCTGCTTGGAGTAGGCCCGCCCCTTTGCGAGTAGGGTCAAAATCATCGAATAAATAGGTGTAATTCACTCGATAAGGCGTGACTCGTAATTGTGCTGAATTCTGAAAGCGAATGTTTAAGAATAAAGGTGAGAAATCATAATCTAATATAATTTTGTCGTTGATTCTCCAATAAAAATCTCCGTCAGTTCCAATACTTAACGTATTGATTAGTTGAGATTTAGGATAAAATCTATAAACAACATTTGGTTCAGTTCTAAAATAATTGGTTCGGGTAACATAACCCGTTTGATTGGCTATATCATAATTTTCACCCACTGTTTCAAAACTTTGGGTTGTGGCAAATGTGGGGGAATCATAGCTCAAAACGGCTGCCCCTGCGTATTGTCCGTCTTCGTTTTTGGGGCGGATGGCACGGTGATAAAATAATTTGCCACTCCATTTTCCATCGGGAGAATTTAGGTTGTAGTCTAACCCCAAGATTCGGGTGTAATCGTTGGCGTTGATTCCTCCGCTTTCATGTCTGAGAGTATCAAAAAGCCAGTTTTGTTTGTTTGTAAAAATAAAACCAATATTAGAGCGACTAAAAACTCTCCTTTGAATGGCGGTTACTAAATAATTAGAACTTGGTAAGTTAAAATTCTCGTTTGAACCCGTCTGCATTGTCAAGAATCCTATTCGCCAATCTTTGTTCAATCGCCCGCTTAAACGTGTACCTAAAAGTATAGGGATTCTTTCGTTTTGGTCGGTTGTTGCATTATAAGCTAAGCCGATTCTTCGAGAGAAAAAAGGGGTAATATTATCGAAACCAAAACTGCCAAAAAGATCGGCATTTTCGATAAAGAATTGTCTTTTTTCTGGAAAAGAAACTTCAAAACGACTCAAATTTTGTACTTGTTGATCAACTTCAACTTGGGCAAAATCTGGGTTTACGGTGATGTCCAAATTTAAAGAGGGTGTAATGGCTATTTTTGCATCAAAACCCACATTACGCTCCGTTCTGAGGTCTTTTTTATTTTGAAAATCTTTGTCTAAACTTCCTAAAATGTAAGGAATTATCGAAATGTTTGCTCCTGGTTTAGGGGGTGGATTATCCCAAATGACAGTCCCCGAAAAATTGATGTTATTACCGTTAAAATTGCGGGGAATGGGTCCCCACGAAGAGCGTTCCGTAAATTTTTGGCTTTGGTCGAGTCGAGTGAAATTTACCAACCATTCGTTATTCTTTTCATCAACTTTATAGCGAATGGTCTTGAATGGAATTGCCATTTCAACTTCCCAACGGTCGTCATAATTTGTAACTTTTGAATACCATTTGTTATCCCAATCGGTGGAAAGTTCGTTACCATTCGATACCAAACCGTCTCGCTGAACGCCCAACGGACTCACCGCAAAATTGAAGGAGTTGAGTTTATCTTTGAAGGTATCAAGGTTTACCCCAAAAATATCCGTTGTTCCTCCCGCAAAGTCACGTTTTAAAGACAGCACTACATATTTACGTGGCTGGTGACATATACCGCTGATATACAGGTAGCTATCGTCAAACGTTATTCGAGCCTCGGTCTGATTAATGGCTCTGGATGAATCATAAGGTTGTGCTTGCCAAAAGTCCGTGGCGATGTCGGCATTTTTCCAATCTGCTTCGTCTAACTTTCCATCGAGTACCATTTTGCCGACAGCCTTCTTGATGTGAAGTTTATATTTTTGATCATTATCGGTACTCTGACAAAAGGAATTGCTGGAATACCAGAGAGTTATGCTTAAAAGTAGTATAAGTTTTTTCAAAATTGTGGATTTTTAGCTCGATGAATGTTGATGTAAAGTTACTAAAATTACCCCTTTTTATAAGCATGGTTTGACCTTAGTTGCCTCTCCTCTAAAATATTTACACAAATTATTTGGATTATTAATTTTAGTCTCTCTATATTTGCGGTGTACTATTTATCTATTACACTAAAAACATTAAAAATGATACAAATCAAAAATCTATCTTTTGACTACGGAAAGCGAAAACCCGTTTTCCGAAATCTGAATCTAACCCTCACCGAAGGCAATGTTTATGGGCTTTTGGGGCGAAATGGAGCGGGGAAATCAAGTTTGTTACGCAATATGGCGGGTTTGCTTTTTCCTACTTCGGGTACGTGTATAGTGAATGGACACAATGCTCAGGAGCGTCTGCCTGTATTTTTGCAAGATCTTTATTTTCTGCCCGAAGAATTCCATACGCCTCCCGTCAAGATTAAGGAGTTTGTGGATGTCTATGCTCCGTTTTATCCAAAATTTTCTCGAAAACAGTTTTTGGAATACCTTGAAGAGTTCCAATTGTCTGATAACGAGAAGTTTACGGAGCTTTCTTTGGGACAAAAGAAAAAAGCTTTGATTGGTTTTGCCCTTTCGACCAATACAAAAGTGCTGTTGATGGACGAACCAACGAATGGTTTGGACATACCTTCAAAAAGCCAATTTAGGAAGATTATTGCTTCGGTGGCTACTGACGAACGCATCATTGTTATCTCAACGCATCAAGTACGTGATTTGGAATCGCTGATTGACCCGATAATTATTCTGGATAATTTGGAGGTTTTGCTTAATGCCACAACGGAAGAAATTACAGAGAAATTATGTTTTAAAACCGTTTCAACGGTTACTGACCATGACAAGGTTTTGTATTCAGAATATTCGTTGAGAGGTTTTTCAATTGTAATGCAAAATACTGATGACGAGCATTCTAAGGCAGATTTAGAATTACTTTTTAATGCCACTTTGACGAATCAAACACAGATAAAAGAACTTTTTAAATTGGAGTATTAAGTATCAGGTATTAAGTATTAAGAAACTGACAGTTCAAATTATCTGTCAGAATCTTGGTACTTAGGACTTAACACTTAGGACTTCACCAATAATATGAACAATATATTTGATTTTAATCGTTTTTCATTGCTTGTCAAGCGGCAATGGGTTGAAAATAAGAAGCTATTTTTGATGGCGAGTTTTGGAGTAATTGGAATTTTAGTTATTCTAAATTCTTTAATAATGAGGTGGGAATCTGGTGCTTTCAATTGGATTCCAAGATTTTCCGTTTTCAATCTAAGCCTATTTCTTAGCGGGTCAATCTTTGCAAACTACATATTCAAAGACATTTCCGACAAAAATAGTAGTACGAGTTTTTTATTAATTCCTGCCTCTCATTTTGAGAAATTTCTAACTGGCGTATTTTATGCTTTTGTTATTTTTCCAATCGCATTTTTGACATTATTTTATGTGGTTGATTTCGGATTTGTGAGTATTGGGAACAACATTAAAGATGATTTGAAAGCATCAGGTGTAGTAAATTTACCCCTTTACTCAAATATTTTTAGTAATAATGATGTCAGAGAAGAGTTAGGTAAAATTTTTGGTTTTTGGTTAGTTATTCAAGCATTTGTCTTGATGGGAGCGGCTCAATTTGAAGGTCGTTCTTACATTAAATCCGCCTTTATGGGCTTTGCAATACTTTTTTTGATGGGTTTTGTAGTTTATTTGAGCGATAAGTTGCTGCTGGGGGACATTATCAAAGAATTTCAAAATAAAGCATACAGCCGTGAATTAGTTAAACCAACCAAAGATTTTTATAAAGGCGTCTTTATGGTTATTTTGATTTATATTTTACCAATAATTCTCTTGGTAATTGCCTATTTCAAACTCAAAGAAAAACAAGTATAACGATGGAATTTAGAGATAATAAAGCAATATACCTCCAAATAGCCGAGTTTATTTGCGAGCGTATCCTACTGAAACAATGGGCGGTGGGCGATAAAATTCCGTCCGTCCGTGAGTTGGCAGTGCAGTTGGAAGTAAATCCAAACACCGTAGCGAGAACCGTAGAATTTCTCCAACAAAAAGATATAATTTTCACGAAAAGAGGCATGGGATATTTCGTTTCCGATGATGCCGTGGAAAAGGTATTGGCTTTTAAAAAGGATGATTTTCTACAGAATGACTTACCGCTATTTTTTAAGAATATTCAATTGTTAGGAATTGATTTTGAGGAACTTAGAGGGAGGTTTGAGGAGTTTAAGGCGGTGTAATTTGCGTATTTTTTGTCTGAATTTGGATTCGTGGGATTAGAGGATTTTTAGGATTAGAAAAGAAAAAGTAAGTACCAATTTTTAATCCAAAAAATCCATAAATCCGACGAGTCCAAATTCAGACAGGCATATTCAAACAAAAAAATATTTAACAAAAAAACAACATGAAAACATCAAATAAATTATTAATTGGTACAGGAATTTGTATCGTTTTGGGGATATTTTCTTACGCTTTTGTGATGCGTGGAGCGTACCAAAAAGCCTTGGCAAATCCCTTGGCAAATGAGCTACGGATTGATTTAAAAGCCATGAAATATTTGAATCTTAGTTATGATTCTTATGTAACTTTTAAGCATGGGAACAGGTATGAAATCGTATTAAATAAAACTGATAAAGATTCGTTATACATTGATTATCAAGGAGATATACTTAATTTGAAAATTGCTGATATAAATAATGTTACTATTTATGTACCTCAATTACCGATTATGACTATTTCAAAAAAGGATGAGGACGATACGCTTATTAGAATAGACAGCACCTTTCAATCAGGTGATTTTGTGATTACTTCGCTCAAAAATAGTTTTATAGAATTTAAGAAATGTCATTTTGATAAAGTAGATATTCAGAGTAAAAATAAAGCCACAATTTCAATGGAAGGAAGTGAGATAAAATTGTTAAATCTTAATCTTCCTAAACATTCTACGTTGAATCTGAATTACTCAATTATTTTTTCTAAAAATATTGTTTTAGGAGATAGTTGTAATGTAACTATTACTGGAAATCAATCTGCGTTCTTGAAGTAACAGTCATCCACTCCGCCAACAAAGCCAAAGAATGAGCTTCACAAGTCCAGTTGATGTGGAAGAGTTTGGAAGAGGATAATTTGTAGAGTAGGGGATTTTCGTAAGCTGTTAAAAGCCCTGCGATGAAAAATGGATAATTAGTATCAACGTCGTCAAGGTTCAAAACCTTGACAGCGTTTTTGTTTTTTAGACTTATTTCTAATAAAACTCTATCCATAAACTCTAAACCCTTTTTCCCCAAATAACACAAAATTTCACTCTCCAATTTCTCACGACAAATTTCTAATTCTGGAATATGAAATTTGTTCATCAATCGCATGACGTGATACATAATCAGGGGTGTGCGAGCGTACTGATGAGCAACTCGAAAAGGTTGTTCGATGTATTGATTTGAGAGAATGGTTTGCTGGATATATTTTACAGCATCTTGTCCGTGTTCGTCTAATTCTAAGCCAAAATGTAATTGACAATAAATGATATTCGATAAAGCACAGGCATCAAATTCGATGTACATATCTTTGCCAAACCAAGTGGAATAAGCATTAAGATTTTTATATTCAGGAAAGGTGTTTTTGATTTGTTGTTTGTAATTATTTGAATGCTGTATTAGCTTGTTTTGCAACCACTTAGCATCTTCTTGTGTGTGCGGAAGCGTCATGTAAATCATGGCAGTATCATCAACATCATCTGGGATTTTGAAGTGATTGAAGCGATGAAGGATATTGCCGTGAGGGAAGTGTTGTGATGGATTAGTTTGGAAGAAATTATAGGTATTTAATCCATTTTTATTCTTAAATAATTGATAGCTTTCAGTAGCTTTTTTTGTAATATTTTCTACTAATAATTGCGATTTTGGCGATAAGAATTCTTTAATATTGCTGAGTGTAAAAACAGTAATTGCCGTGAAAAAAACATTGGTGTCTGGACGATGATAATGTAAATATTTGTTACTTCGATACGACTCAAAAATGCCTTCGGGGAAGTATTTTCGATTGGTAGTATCTTGTAAATATGCAATTTTTTGAATGAGGTCGTCTATTGTCATTTATAATTTGCCATCAGGGCTCTAAGGCTCTAAGAAAAGGTTCAAAGGTAAAATAAATCTTGGTGTCTTGGTGTCTTGGTGTCTTAGTGACTAAAAATTTCATAAATATTTTATCATCGAATCTTCATCAACGAACTCATTTTTAGCTATTTGGATACTATTTCGTTCAACGGCAAAAGTCTCAAATCCTTCGGAAAGATACAAATTTTTTGCTCTGAGATTGGTTGCTACAACGGTCAGATATATTTGTTTTAGACCTTTTCCTTGCACAGCTCTTTCCATGCAGGCTTGCAAAAGTTTCCGCCCAAGTCCCTGGCCTTTGGCTTTTTCAGAGACGTACATTCTGAAAATTAAGCCTTTATGTTTTAGTTTTACGAATATATCTCTTTTAAAACCTGCCGTTCCTAATAATTCTCCTTCGTCTGAAAATGCCCCCAAAGTGAAGTTTTCAAAGGTATTTTGGGTTGGAAAAACTTCTCCTACAATATCAGTCGGAGCTACTCTGAAAAATTGTGGCTCGTCCGTAATTGCCTTCACGAGTAAGTCGTAATAGGCTTTTATGTCGTTTTCTTCGGTTATTACTTTTATGTACATAAAACAATGATATAATGAGTGATTGATAGAATGAATATTTGAGAACGATATTCTCTCATTGTATCATTCTCTCATTGCTTAGAGCGGATAATCCATTTTAATATTAGCTCTTTTGTAGTGCGAAGCATCAAGCGGAACTTCCACAAAACCAACGCTCAAATACATGGAAATGGCTGGAATTAACGAACGATTTGAACGCAAATACAAGGCTTTTGCATTCCTTTTTTTGGCTTCTTCGATGGCAACAATGCAAAGTTTTTTACCCAAACCCAAACCTTGTGCATTGGGAGAAACGCCCATTTTTGCAAGCTCATATTCATCATTTCCATCGTGAATGAGGGCGGCCGTTCCAACAACTTCATCACCTAATTTAGCAAAATAGATTTGTCCCCCTTCGTCAATTATGCTCTGGGGATTGTCTAATTGCACTAAATCTTGATGTTCAACGGTGAAGAATTTTTCAATCCATTCAACGTTGATTCTTTTGAAGTCTTGTTTGTAAACTTCCTGATATTCAATGATTTGAAGCCCCCCAGCCCCCGATGGGGGAGTCAGTCCACGGCTTTCCGACTTGAAAGCTCCCCCATCGGGGGCGGGGGGGGCTATTTCCTTCTCAAAAAAATGAGTGTCAACGGTCATTATTGGAAACACATTTGGTAAATTCTGTTTTTCAATTAATGTAAATCCATTTCGCTCATAAAATCTAATAGCGGCTTGCAATCTTTCTATCGTTCCAAGATAAAGATTTTTCATTCCGCCCTCACGAGCTGAATTTTCCAAAATATCCATTAATTGTTGAGCAATGCTATATTCTTTTCCTCTGAATTCTTTTTTGACGAACATTTTTCTGATGGTACCAACATTTTCGCCGCAATCAATCAAGGCAATTGTTCCCACGACCTCCGAGTCCGATTTTGCTACCCAAAAGTTACCACGCCCTTGTTGATAAAAACTCGGAATATTCAATAAATCTTGTTGTTCATTGATGGTTATCGGAACTTGGAATTCGTTTTGTTGTATGTTCAAAATCAAGGTGACAATTTGGTCAGTATCTTGATTTTCAAAGGGTTGTATTCTAATCATGGTTTGAAAACCTCACCCCCAACCCCCTCTCCGTTAGAGAGGGAGATAATCGTCCGCTTACTCCCCCTCTCAATCGGAGAGGGGGCTGGGGGGGTGAGGTATTTTATTTTAAACTGTTATCTCTCCCACTAAATACGGAGCAACTTTTCCTGAAATTTTTACTCTTTCGCCCACTAATTTACAAGCTAATTCACCGCCTCTTGTTGAAATTTGACGAGCATTAAATTCGTTTTTTCCTAAGACTTTTGCCCAATAAGGAGTCAGGCTGGTATGGGCAGAACCCGTTACAGGATCTTCATCTCCGCCAGAATTAGGTCCAAAAAATCTTGATACAAAATCCACCTCAATTCCTTTTGCCGTCACGATTACGCCACGACAATCCACCTCCGACATTTTTCTAAAATCTGGATTTAATGCTTTTATTTGAGATTCTGAATCAAAAATGAGCATATAATCCGTCAAGCCTTTAAATGTTTCTCGAGGTGTCATTCCCAAACTATCAATCAAGGCTTGTGGCGTTTCAACGGGCTGTAATTTATCCATTGGAAAGTCTAATTCCAATAAATCTCCTTGCTTTTCAACCTTCAAGATACCACTTCTTGAATTAAATTCGATGATAGATTTTGGGTAATTTTCGTAGTGAAAAATCTGATAAGATGTTGCCAAAGTGGCGTGTCCGCACAAATCAACTTCTATGGTGGGTGTGAACCAACGGATGTGAAATTTATCACCTTCTGGAGTATAAAAAGCGGTTTCGGCGAGGTTATTTTCGAGGGCAATTTTTTGCATTAATTCGTCTGAAAGCCATTTCGTTAACGGAATAACTGCGGCTGGATTTCCACCGAAAACCTTGTCGGTGAAAGCGTCTAATTGATAGATTTTTAATTGCATGATTTTAATAGTTTTGGTGAATTGGTTTGTTAAGTTATGTGTATTACCCCACCCAACCCTCCCCTCGAAGGGAGGGCTTTCAAGCTATTAAAGCCCTCCCTTCGAGGGGAGGGTTGGGTGGGGTGAGTATTCTTATTTGCCGGTTTATTTCGATTCGGAAGAATCGATTTACACAATTTTATAAAATTCTTTAAAGCGTTCTAAGTAACTTTTTTCTGCCCAAGCGTCTTCGATTTCTTTTATGGCAGTCATTATATTGTGTTCACGAGATTCAATAATTTCGTCATTCATAGCTCTGATTTCTGCCCAAATTTTTTGTAAAATAGACAACAAATTCTTACCCTTTTTCGATATTTTCAAATTACGTTTTCGGGCATCTTCGGCTGATTTTTTAGAAATTATTAATCCTTTTTTTTCTAATTCTTTTGCAATTTGAATTACGCCAGGATGTGTAACTTTCAGAACGTCAGCAATTTCCATAATACTTGCCTCTCCTTTCTGAGATAAATAATAAAATAGTGGAAAGAATCTGGGTTCAAAATCAATATCGTAGAATTTATAAATATCAAGTGTACTTTGCATACCGAGGTCACTCAATCGTTTTAGGCGACTGGCAAAAGCTAAAGTTCCTAAGTCGGCAATTATATCCATTTTTCAGAAAAGAATTTACAGTGAATTATTTAAGTAAACAATTACGTAAGTGATTACGCAAATTTGAAAATAATATTTTTAAAAAACAAAAAACCATCCCCTTTTTTTAGGAATGGCTCTGAATATTTTTCTATAATACCCTTACGCACCTTTTTTAACAAACTCAATCATCCGCCTATCGCCCCAGTAAATTCCATCGTTATTTGGTTGATAAAAACCACAATGCCCTCCATGATTTGGAAATTCTGAAAATATGTAATCTGATTTTTTTGCTACTTCCAACATGGCACAACTTTCGGATAAAACAGGGTCGTTTTTTGCGTTCAGAATAAAGGTGGGTACTGTAATTTTATCGACTACGTGCATGGCAGCACATTGCTCATAATAATCTCTACGATCCCTAAAACCATGAAGTGGAGCAATGTAATGATCCGTAATATCGTCAAGATATTTCATTTTAGGAATCTCTTTAAGTATCTGATTGTCAATTAATTCTGAACGATTTAAAAGAAATTTTAAGAGTTTTGTCTTGAACCTTTCGGTATAAAATCCTTTTTTACCCATCACATCAACGCTGCCCTGCAAGTCCGTAGGAGAAGAGATGGCAATGATTTTTTTGATTTCTGAAGGAATACTTGCGGACTTTTCACCCGCATATTTCATCGAGATATTGCCACCTTTACTATAACCTACTAAGATGATTTCAGCGTATTGTTTTTTTAATAAAACGTAATTTATAATCTCCTCCAAATCCCCAGAACTACCATGCGTTGTAATTTTTTCAAAGCGATTATTTTCACCACTTACTCCTCGATGATTCCAAGCTAAGGCATCGTAATCTGCTAAATTAAAGGCTTTTACGCCCCCTAAAAGATACGGACGAGTTGAATTACCCAAAAATCCATGCGTGAAAATGGCGAGTTTTTTATTATTTTCAGATGATTTTGACCAATCTAAATCCAAGAAATCACCATCGGATAATTCTAATCTTTCACGGGTATAATTTACGCCATTGACTTTCCGAAAAGCACTTGGATAAATCGTTGAAACGTGCGGATTTTGCCAAATTCGGGAAGGTTTGTAAGTGGATTGTAAAATGGGCATTTTGGATTAAATTATTTGATTTTTGGATAAACTTTAAACGCAAGAAAGGGGTTATTCGTTCAAGAGTGGACTCAATCCTTAAAGCCTTAAAATGTACATAGATTTTCATACTCATAAACCTTTATATTCTGGTAACCCAAACGTGCTTGAGGTCATCTCTATGCACAAAAACGTCAAATATGAAGGAGAATATTTCACGGTGGGGCATCATCCTTGGTGGACAGATACTCCACTTTCTGAGGCTGATTTGTTAAATATGGAGAGCATTTTAACTGATAAATATTGCTTAGTAATTGGTGAATGTGGGCTTGATAAATTGAAAGGAGCATCCAAAGAAATTCAGGAGGAGGTTTTTTATCAACACATTATGCTTGCCAATAAACACAACGTTCCGCTGATTGTGCATTGCGTGAGGCAGTATGACCAAGTGCTAAATTTCAAGAAAAAATACGGAAAAACGCCTTGGGTAATTCACGGTTTTCGCAGGAATAAATTATTAGCAACATCATTGATTGACCAAGGAATTATGCTTTCCGTGAGTCCTTTGCGACAAATGAATGAAAGTTTTGTGGAAATGCTCCAATTCCTTCCCGCTGACTGTTACTTTCTCGAAACTGATAGTGAATATTCACTGACCATTATGGAGCGTTATCAACTTATGGCTGAGCTTAAAAAGGTTGATTTGGTGGAATTGAAAAGGCAAATGAAGTTGAATTTTGGTAGTTTTTTGGGTGGAAAATTTAATTTCCCACCACCAAATGCCCACAAAACTGTGCCTTATTATCAATAATTTTCCCACCACATCTGAATCCTAAACCTGCCCCTTCGCCCGCAAAAAAGACTCCTGCCTGATAATAATTGCCTGAATCGTCTTTCAAGAATTCGGTGTATTCTTGATAAATAGCTTTTTGTTCATAATAATCTCCTTCCGTTTTTTCGAGCGTAACGCCTACGGGTGAGAGGATTTTTACGTTTGCTCCTTCACGTCCAAATAATACTTTTTCTACACAAGATTTATTGACTAATTGGTAATTATCAGTCTCCAATAAAAGCGGATGATTCGGAAATAAATCCCACAAAACTTTCAAAATTCCTTTCGATTGAAACAACAAAGTATAGGCTGGATTCATCACAAGGGCTTTTTTACACTTTACGATGTCGGTCAAGATTTTACATAATTCGGGTTCGTCCCAACCGATATATTCCCAAGGCACGAGCTTAAACCAATAGTCATATTTAGTAAAATTACCGTCTTCATTTTGTTGAAAAATGCCTTGTTCTACTGAAAATTCTACGTTCTCAATGTGTTCAAAAGTTACTTCAAAACCCGCTTCTTCGGCGGCTTCACCCAAGAGTTGCATATTGGCATCGTCTTCGGGATAACCTTCCATGGTTGAAATCAAAAGTGTAGGCTCAAACTCAGGATTCTGTTTTTTGAGTTCTTGAAATTGACTAACCAACGACTCAAAAAGCGTATTGAATTGTGAACTTTCATCCAACCCATTCGCTTTCAAAGATGCCCATTGCACGGTGGCCGTTTCAGGAATACAGGTGGCAGTATCGGCATTAAATTCAATGAGTTTTATGGGTTTTCCGTCCAATCCACCCGACAAATCAAAGCGTCCGTAGAGATGCCAATTTTTATCATTTTCCCAAGAATATTTAACCAATTCAATCAAATTTTCAGGAATGCCCAAAGCCGTAAATTGCTCTTTATCAATTACATATTGAGCTGCTTCGATGAACATTTCGTATAATTGATTTGCGGCTTCATAATAATTCTCCGCTTCTTTTTCAGAAACTTCAATCATCAAGTCAGTAACGTAGGGAAGCGTATTTTCACCCAAAAGCCAATCATATCCTGCATTTTGGAGGGATTGGGTTGGGGAGATATTTAGTTTTTTGAAGTTCATGTTGTATGTTGATTTATGGAAGATGGATTTGAAAGATTTGCTTTAACCCGCTATATACACACGAATATTTTTCGCCAGTTCAAATTCTTTAAAATTTTGGTGAATCATAGCTTCAAAAAACTCAAAAAAGCCCCCTTCTTCTTCCATCATTATTTTACCCGTAGAGACCAATGTAATTATGTCAGAAGAAATATTAACCTCTTGTTTTTCTTTCTCAAAGTAAAACTCATAAGAATCGTCTGAATAGCTTTCTTGAAAATTGTAGAAACTATCTTCATCAATAAATGCTTGCAATGATTTTGGTTGTTCAGATTTCAACTTTTGAATTACTTCACTGGCATCATCAAGACGAACAAATTTATCCAAAATACTATAAAAATGCTCCAAGAAAGGCACAACATCACTTTGGATTTTATCGCTTTTGATATTCCATTGCCAAGAATATTCCGTTTCTTCTAATTCATAAAGGTTTGCATCGAACCCAATTTCAGCGGTCATTTTTTCTACTACTTTTTCAAGAGAAACGGCTTCTACTTCTGTTTTTGAGGCTTTATAGTTAGTGGCTATGCCGATTGCGAGGAATGCTCCCATGTTGTTGGTTGTTAATTTTGGATATTTTGGTTATCTGCTTTTTATATTATTTTCACTAAAAGATACTGAGAAAATCAAAATAATTCCAATCAATCTATTTAGACATCTCTGTTTTTATTTTGACACAAAAATCAATAAAAAATTCAAACGATTGAATATGCCCTGTTTTCTGATTACGATTTATTAAATTTTGCAAAAAATACTCCTCTAATACTCCTTGTGGATTATTTTTACTATATCTGATATTTCGCTCTGATAAGAGTTGTTGTAAATAGCTTGAATGGAAAATAGAAGTTGAACCTTCAAAATCAGAAATTTTTCCCATTAACTCTGGGTTATTGTATTTTACATTATAAAACGCAACGCACTCTTTTAAAAAATCATTATTAGGATTTTTTTTGAAAATTTTCGGATTACCTAAAAACCAAGTTTCTAAACATTTATTTTGTACAATGATTTCAAACTGGACATTGTTGTTTAAAGCGAGTTTTTCAATTGTCATAAATTCTAAAACCTCTTGTTTGCATTGCTGTATATTTTGCTCATCGGCATCAAGGCAAATAACAAAATAGTCATACTTTTTCGTACTATTGATGTCTTCAATGCAATTTCGCAAATGATTGTCAAGCAAAGATGGAAAACCATTGCCACTAAAAATATAGTAATTATTGCTTTCTACCTTTTGGTAGGCATCAACACGTTTTAAATTAGGAACAAGATAAGATAACCATTTTGGATAAACTTTCATTTCTGTTCTTCTGCCTTCTACTAAGAAATAAATATTCATATTTGTTCTTGCCCTGTTTGATATTCATCTAATTGAAGTAATTGCATGAATGCACTATGTTTCGATTTCCCAATATTAAATTTAGAAATATTATGCGTTTTTATTATTCCTGCGTTCCGTGTCACTAATTTCCAATTTTCAAAATTAATAGCATCAATAATATATGGATGATGGCTTGTTAAAATAAATTGTAATTGTCTTCTTGATGATAAAATATCATTTGTAATTTCATTTATGCAATTGATACCTAAGCTGTTTTCAAACTCATCTATCAAGAAAATTGTACCCTCAGCACATAAATATAATTCACTCAATTGTAAAAGTGTTCTATACATACCCGAAGAAATCCTACTTTGATTTATCCAATGTTTAACATTTTTCTCTTTGATTTGTATGAAAGGATAGTCTTTTAAAATATCTGGCATCTCTTTGTCTTTTGTTTCGAGAGGTGCAATTTTTATATCTTCAACCTGTGGGAAAATATCAACAAATCTTTGCTTAATTAATTCAAATGTTTCCTTCTCTACTTTTGACAAAAAGAACAGTTTTAAAGGTGTCTCTAAATCACTTTCTTGTATTTTTTGTAATGTTTTGTACTTTTTTGTAAGTGTACTTGCATTTAAAAAGCTAAAACTAAAACCACGCCCTGCAACTGCTGAATTCGAATGGTCAGCAAAATGAAGTTTTTTTAATTCATCATGTGCAGGTTTTACTAATTCTTCTTCTTTCAAGAGGCTCAAAATGCTTTCTTGTTGTGAAAGCTTAATAGTTTGTAGTCCATTAAAAAAAATCTTTTCATGAGTTCTTTCAACAATAAGTTTACCATTTAAATAAAGTTTTTCAAAAATCACTTTTGCTTTATTTTTCTTATCTTCTTTATCCTCGTTATCATCTTCAATGAGAATAGATACCCCTTTGTTTTCAAATTCTCCTTCCCAAATATATTTCTTTTTATCAAGGGTTTCAAATTCAATTAACCAAGCAATACCGTTTATAGATGAGCCATTTGTTATTTGCTTTAAACCCATTAGAGCCCTTAATATTTGTGTTTTACCTACGCCTGATGCACCTACTAATAAAGTAATTTTGTTAAGAAGTAATTCCTCTAAACGCCATTCTAATGATTTATCTTCAAATTGAAATTTTGAAATTTTCATATTTTTAAAATTATCTACAAAGTTAATGTTTTTTTGGATATTTGGAATTTTGCATAAAATAGTAGGTAAATCTGCAATATGAAATGTTTATCGCCCTTTTTGTATCATTAAAATTTCCATAAATTTCCAACAATCCTTCACACAACAAATATACCTATTCCACCCACAATTAAAAACCCAATTTATCAAACGGTAAACACAACCTATCAAAATATCCCCTAACTTAGCCAAAACAATCAAAACCAAGCAATGCAGTTAATCCTCCATCAATTCAAATTAAAACTTCGCCACACTTTTACCATTACCCACGAGTCTCGTGATGTGCAACCTACCCTCATTGTTGAGCTGCGAGATGGTGATTTTCGGGGTTTTGGGGAGGCTACTGAAACGCCTTATTATGGGGTTACGATGGCAAAAATGATGGGACAATTAGAGGCAATTCGTCCGCTTATTGAGAATTATGACCTCCAAAGTCCAGAACAATTTTGGGCTGATATGTACCCGCACCTCAAAGACGACCACCCTTTTGCTTTATGTGCCTTAGACATTGCCGCCAACGACCTTTGGGCAAAGAAAAAAGGACAACCTTTGTATAAACTCTGGGGTCTGGATGCTACCAATAATCCTATTACCGACTATACCATCGGCATTGATACCGTGGAAAAAATGGTTTCTAAAATGCAGGAAATGCCTTTTCCGCTGTATAAAATCAAATTAGGTACAAAAGATGATATTAAAATTGTACAAGAACTCCGCAAACATACCGATGCCGTTTTTAGAGTAGATGCCAACACGGCTTGGGGTGTGGAAGAGACGTTAAATAATGCCATTGCCTTGAAAGATTTGGGCGTAGAATTCATCGAACAACCCATGAAAGCCGATAATTGGGAAGGCATGAAACGGGTTTTTGCAGAGTCGGTTTTGCCCATCATGGCGGATGAAAGTTGCATCGTAGAGGAAGACGTTGCTCGTTGTTACGGGTTCTTTCACATCATCAATATCAAACTCATGAAATGCGGAGGACTCACCCCCGCAAGGCGGATGATTGCTCACGCTCGGCATTTGGGATTGAAAGTAATGGTGGGTTGCATGACCGAATCTAACGTGGGTTGTTCTGCCATCGCTCAATTATTGCCCCTTTTGGATTACGTGGATATGGACGGAATTCTCTTGGTGGACGACCAAGTTTCAACGGGCATCACCATTGACTATGGCAAGGTGATTTATGCGGAGGAGAATGGAACGGGGGCGGGATTGATTTAGTTGTGAGTTGGTGAGTTGTGATTTGTAAGTTTAGAAAGTCATTGCGTTTCTGTCTGGGCGACCCCGTCTGAATTTGGATTCGTCAGATTTGAGGATTTTTTGGATTTGAGTAGAACATAATATTACGTTCATCCCATCATTCTGAAATCATCATTCAAATAAGTATAGATAAATAATCCAAAAAATCCACTAATCTGACGAATCCAAATTCAGACAAAAAAGTGCATACAAAAACCAATAACAATATGAAATATCTAATTATTTTCCTTTTACTCTCAACCCTCCAAACCCCTAACAATCAACAAATTAACCCGCAAGGAAAAACCGTCAAAACTCGTTTTAACCTTCCGATTGGTTATCAAAGAATGGCAATTAACAAGGATTCTTTTGGGGCTTATTTGCGGGGTTTTGCTTTGAAAGAGGACAAAGCAAAGGTCTATTTTTTTAATGGTCAAGAGAAAACTAATTCGCAACAAGTGGCAGTTTTGGATATTGACCGAGGCACAAAAGACCTCCAACAATGTGCCGATGCGGTGATGCGTTTGCGGAGTGAATATTTGTATTCGAGAAAACAGTTTTCAGATATTTCATATAAAACTTTTGGTGGCGTTGCCATGACTTATAATAAATATAAAATCGGTTATCGCATTACTAATCAAGGTTTTACGAAATCAAAACCTGTTGATAATAGTCGTGAGGGATTCAGAAAATATTGCGATATGGTTTTTAATTATGCCAATACTTTTACCTTGGAAAAGGAAATGAAGACGGTCAAAAACCTCAATGATTTGCAAGTGGGCGATGTCTTTATCGTCTCAAACCCAAAGTCTTATGGACACGCTATGATTGTGATGGATGTGGCTGAAAACCCCAAGACGAAAGACAAAGCATTTCTTCTGGCTCAAAGTTATATGCCCGCCCAAGACATTCACATCGTTAGGAATCCGATTGGTGGAGCTTGGTATAGATTAGAAGCATTAGGCAATCAACTCAACACGCCAGAATGGACGTTTCCATTGACGGCTTTACATAGATTTTAAGATAGGTATGAATTATGAGGTATGAATTATAAGTGCCTGCACACAATTAGTTTGAACAAAACTCATGGCATGACTGATAGTAATTTGTTCATTATCAATAGTTTGTGAGATTAGTCATGCCATGAGTAATTATGTTCAGATACTTAAGTTAAAATGACTGTATAGTTTATACCTCATAACTCACAATTCATAATGAACTACATAACCAACCAACTTCCAAGTCGAATTTTTACCACAAACCATCAAGAATATCTTTGGTTTAGTGGCACTTCTTATTTGGGAATGCCTCATCATCAAGGGTTTAGAGAGAATTTTTCCAAAGCAATGATTCAATATGGAATGTCTTGGGGAAGTTCTCGAAACAATAATATTCGCTTGGATATTTATGAAAAAGCGGAGATTAAACTCGCTAAATTTGCTAATATGCCAGTTGCCTTGACGGTTTCATCGGGTATGTGGGCGGGGCAATTAGTCGTAAACTTTCTTCAAAAACCTGACACCAAATTCTTCTTTGCTCCCAAAACTCACCCCGCACTTTGGAATGGAGCAAGCCTTCAATTGGAAGATTGGGAAAAGGGTTTGAGTTATTCGGAATGGGCTTCAAAAATTATTGAAAAAGTTCAAGGTTGTAAGGCTGAAAATATTGTCATTTGTTCTGATTCGGTGGGTTCACCTTTTGTGGAAGCCTTTGGTTTTCAATGGATTAATGATTTGCCAGCGGACAAAAACATTACCGTGGTTGTGGATGCTTCGCATAGTTTTGGGCTTCAGACCTCACCCCTGGCCCCTCTTCGATGGAGAGGGGAGTTTATTTCGTCGAATGCTCCCCTCTCCATCGGAGAGGGGCCGGGAGTGAGGTTTATATGTACCGCCTCCCTCAATAAAGCAATGGGCATGACGGGTGGTGTAATTCTCTCAGATTCACAAACGGTATCATCTATACGTCAATCGCCCATGTTTGCGGGAGCTTCGCCCATGATGCCTGCTTTGTTGGAAACCTTTATTAACTCCCTTGATTATTTTACGGAACAACAGCAACAATTATCCAAAAATATTGCGTATTTTAACTCTCTAATTCCGCAAAATTCCTTTTTGGACTCGATTGAAAATTATCCAGCTTATTGCACCCATAGATTGGGCGTGCACGAATATTTGAAAGATAATGGAATTATGACTGCCTGTTTTCCTTATCCAACCGCTACTGATTTGCCTGTTACTCGTCTGGTTATCAGTGCTTTGCATTTGGAGGAGGATTTGGAGAAATTGGCGGAGGTACTTTCAAAAATAATATGAACTCTGTCGTTGCGAACGCAGTGAAGCAATCTGTTGGATTGATGGAAAAGAACATGAGTACAAAAAGGCAAATATACCCCATTTTTAGACTTTTGTTTTCCAACTATCTTGCATAATTCCAACAGATTGCTTCGTTTCACTCGCAGTGACACCATTTACAGTTTTTAAATTTGCTGTATTCTCAAAATAACAATATTTCAATAACGACAATTATGAAAAAAATCCACTTAATTCTCTTCTTTATTTCCATAACTTTCACCATGTCAAACGCTCAAAAAATCAATACTGATTTGTTGCCAAAACTCATGGCTACAAAACCCGAACAGTTTAAGGAATTGATGGATAATTCTGATAAATATCGCCTGCAAATTCTTTATACCCAAATTGACAGAGACAAAAAAAATCGTCCAAAATTTACGACTTTTGGGTATCGGATTAATAATACTGAATACTTTTATCCTGCCAGTACCGTCAAATTTCCTGCAAGTGCGTTGGCTTTAGAAAAAATTAATAATCTCAATATCAAAGGATTAACAAAGGATTCTCCTATGCTTACGAATGCGGAGTTTGAAAAGCATACGCCCGTAACGAAAGATTCTACGGCTGAAAATGGGTTGCCTTCGGTGGCTCATTATATCAAAAAAATCCTGATGGTTTCGGATAATGATGCTTTTAATCGCTTGTATGAATTTATTGGGCAAGAGGCTTTTAATGAGACTTTACATCAAAAAGGCTATTCAACTACTCGCATTCATCACCGTTTGCAGGTGGGGATGAACAAGGAACAAAACCGCAGAACGAACCCGATGAAGTTCATGTCGGGTAATGAAATCATCTATCAACAACCAATGGTCACTTCTGAGAAAAGTTATAATGCTGAAACACCCGTTTTTGTTGGAAAAGGCTACATGAAAGGTGATTCTTTGGTAAATAGTCCTTACGAATTTACGGATAGAAATTTTTATCCACTTTTCGACCAACAATCCGTTTTAAAATCTATACTTTTCCCCGAATCGGTTGAACCTAAAAAACGCTTTAATCTGACGGAAGACGACTATAAATTTATGTACAAATATATGTCGCAAATGCCCACAGAAAGCACCTATCCGAAATATGATAATGCTGAATTTTATCCAACGTATTGCAAGTTTTTGATGTACGGCAGTGGCAAAAATGACGTAGTGAATCCGAACATGAGAATCTTCAATAAAGTGGGTGATGCCTACGGGTTTTTATTGGACAACGCCTACATTGTGGACTTTGAAAAGGGCGTAGAATTCATGCTGACGACGGTTTTGCTTTGTAATAATGATGAGATTTTCAATGATGATAAATATGATTATGACACCGTAGGTTTTCCATTTATGAAGAATTTGGGGCGGTTGATTTATGAGCATGAATTGAGTAGGACTAAGAAATATAAGGCGGATTTGAGTCGGTTTAGGGTTGGGTATGATAAATAATTTCGACTGTCATACAACCATTTATTATCGAATTTCGTCATTATTGTGCAAGACTTTATTTACATTTACTCTCCTTAATATTCCTGCCGTTGTTGGAGTTTTCTCCAACAACACGGACGAATAAACAGACGCATATAAAACAATCGGACGAATAAACAGACGAATTTTCCTGCCGTTGATTTCTATGACAAAACCAAGGAAAAATTCACGGAATTTTCATATTTTTCTTTTCTTTGAACAACTGACATAACACGGTGCAAAAGTT
>JAYVIV010000038.1:0-5440 GCA_043769985.1 Arcicella sp. | reverse complement strand
CCATTATTTTTATAGGAAAGAGATTAATAATTATTTTTGTGCAACTTCACTTTTAGCTGCTTGTTTCTTCAATTTATCATTTGCCACAATCGCAAATTCAACTCTACGATTTTGCTCACGTCCTGAATCTGATACATTTTCGGCTACTGGATTTTTCTCACCATAACCCAAAATTGTTAAACGACTTTTTGATACTGAATTAGCTTTCAAGATTGCTGAAACTGCTTCAGCTCTTTGCTGAGATAATTTCATGTTATATTCTCCAGTTCCAACGTTGTCAGTATGTCCCGCCACTAAAATTTCTGTGTCTGGATATTGTTTCAACGTTTCTGCAAATTGCACTAAATTGTCGTTCACTTTCATGTTTACTTTCGAGGAGTTAAAGTCAAAAAGAACGCCTGATTTCATCGTAATCTTTATGCCTTCTCCCACTCTTTCAACATCTGCCAAAACGTCTAAATCTTTCTTTAGTTTCTCGGCTTGTTTATCCATGTATTTTCCAATAAAAGTGCCTGCAATACCTCCAACAGCCGAACCAATGATGGCATAAACCGCAGGATTTTTTGATTTACTGCCAATCACTGCCCCCAAAGCTCCTCCTGCTCCAACCCCTATGATGGCTCCACGCTGTTCTTTATTTAATTTTTTGAATGAATTACAAGAAGAAGACCCGAAAGCAAGCACTGCTGAGGTCAAAACGAAAAGTGTGTATTTTTTAAAGTTTATTGATAGCTTATTCATGAGTTGTGTTTTTTGGTATGTAGAAAAAGGTTAAAATTTCGTTCCACCAGTAAAAATCTTTGATGAACTAATTAAATATCTGATTATTAGGAATTTGTAGAAATAGTTGCTTGCTATTTGGGGGTAAAAATTCTACATATTGGGTAATTTCTTATGGTTTACTACATTGTTTAATAAGTTTTCTAAACTCAAATAATTAGAACACGATTGAAGGATTTATTTGATTAACAGGATTACCAAGTCCAATCTTGTTTAATCAAATTAATATTGCAATCGTGTTCTAAAAAATTACACGAAAATTTATTAAACACTGTATTTATTCAGAAAAGGAATGTTGTCGAGAAGCGTATTTTCTATTTTTGCAAAAGCCGTTTGAAGATTATTCAGATGCTTTGTCAGCACATCTCTGAGATAAGGCAGCGTTTTAATTTCAAAAATACCTAACATTTTTTTATAAGTTTTCACTAAATATTCATCCCCAAATTGGCAAGAGACCATCACTGTTCTTGGGTTTTTAGAAGCACGTGCCATTCCAAAATAAAACTGCGATTGATTCATTTTTACATCCTCAAAGTGGAGAGGGCTTTCAGCATTTTCTACGGAATCCATCAGCGGATTTAATTCCTCAATAATTGTTACGGACTCCTCAACTTGTGCTTGGAAATAGGGTTGAAGTTCAGGATTGTGAATCATACTTATCAGTTTTCGATATACCTCAATCCTGTACACGTTAATCTTGAAAACGCTAATTAAGCCTTTCAAAATTTCTTCGCTCTTGATTTTCATGATTTTAATGTGTGTTAAAAATGGCACGCAGATAACGCAGATGCCTTTGGCAACGCAGATTTAAAAAGATAATTTAATTTTCAGATTATGAAGAAGTCTATTTAACTTAAAATAAAAATCTGCGAAAATCTGCGTTGCGAAGCATCTGCGTTATCTGCGTTCTATATTACAGATACAGAAAAATGCCAAAACAATTGTCTTGGCATTCTTCAATAAAAAACAAGGTATTAAATTGAAATTAATATTTGTCTTGTGTACTCAAAACGTCTTGTTCAGATTTTGCGTTATGCTCCGAGTTTTTCAAAGATTGAATAACCTTCAATGATTCTTGGATTGATGAACGCTGAGAATGCAAAAGGCTCATGAAATCTGGAGATGCTTGCACTTTGTCTAATGCCAAAGCAGTGTCATAAGCCTTAATCGCAGCTTGATCACCGAACTCACAAGAACTCAAAATTGTCTCACGATTGTTTGAGGAAACTGCTGCTTTGAAGTCTAACCATGCTTGGTGAATCTTTCCTGAGAAAGTACTACCAGTTGCAGGATCACCACCAAATTTCTCTACGTGTTCTGATAAATCATCAGCAAAGTGTTCACTTTCATTAACCATTCCTTGGAAAAGTCCTTTCAAATCTCCGCCATCTATATCATCTGCGGCTTTTCTATAACCATTTATTCGGCTATAATTAATCTCAATCAACTCATTCAGAGCGGTTAAGAGAACGTCATATTGTGTTGTCATGATGAAATGTAGCGTTTACGGTTTAGTTGTAATCGCTGTTTTAGTTTATTGATGAGGTATAATAATTTTTGTCGTTTTATCTTAAAGCTTCTCTTGCTTTGGCTTTCAAATCGTCATAAGTATCACCGATTTTATCACCAATCTCCTCAGCTTTATCTTTAGCATCTTCATACATATCACCCGCTTTGTCTTTCACGTTTTCCCAAGTATCCGAAGCATCATCTTTCAAATCCTCGGCTTTATTTGATGCATTATCAGCTAAATTAACGGCTCCTAATTTTGCCTCAGAATACGTTTCTTTTGCTTCTGCACCCATTACATCAGCTTTTTTATCCATTGTATCCATGTGACGTTGTGCCGCTTCTTTTTCGAGTTGTTCTTTTGTATTTTCCATTGTTATCGTTTTTATATTATTGTTTTAAAGTATCTGATTTATTAACTATTGCAGTATCTGCTGGGGTTACTGGACCCATGTTATTTCTGTCGTCTTGACTGTTTGAAGACCAAAAACCTCCAATAAAAGCAATTATTACCAAACCTGCCAAAATTGCTATAAACAAAAGAAACATATTGGTTGGTTTTGTACTTCTTTGATTTTTAATCTCAGATTTCATCTCATAATCTGCTTTTCTATTCGGGTCAATTTCCATAGTCTTTAATGTTTGTTTGTATAAATGTATTTAAAACTTTCGTACCAGTTAGCTTAGAAAATATTTCGTTTTCTTTTGAGCAAATATTTCTACAAAATGAGGAATAATGTAGTGTTTCTGAGACTATTTCATGATAGATTATAAATTTTTTACACCGTTTTCATAAAAAAAGGAATAGTTCAATGAACTATTCCTTTAAGTAAAATCCTAACTGCTTAATTAGTCTCTTTATTAGTAAGTGGGATTTGGAAAAAAAAGTAGGGAACAGTTTCCCTACCCTTTCTGAAACCCCTTAACCATTACTAATTTAATATCTTTAAGTGCTTTAGAGAGATTAGAAGGGGAAAAAATTCCCCCCTTAAACCGTACTACCTAACCACTATTAAAATCTTTTTTGCAGATTTTAAAATATGGGAGCATTAGTATGCTCCCTATTCTCACAATCTAACCACTATTAAAAATCTGCATATTTTTTTGAGTGAATGCACTTCCACTATTACTTTATATCTTCTTGAATATTGTCTATTTTTCTGTTCAAATCCATTTTGAATTCTTTCCAGTTACGTTTTGTATCTGACTTTAATTCATCAATTGAATTATCCAAATCATCAACTGTAGATTGCATTTTGGCTTTACGTACTTTCCAACGAGCCTTTTCGTCGGTAGTTGCTCTTTCCATTTTTGCATCCATTTTATCCATATCGTCTTTGATGTCACGACGCTTTTCTTCGATTTTCGCAGACATTTCCATTCGCTCTTGCTTAATATCTGCGGATGCTTCGTTCATGCCATCTTTCATATCAGAAGCCACATTATCCGCACTTTGCTCTACTTTATCTTGGGCATCTTGGGTTGATTCAGCAATTTCTTTCTTCTCATTGCGTGAGCATGAAGTCATAGAAAATGCACCTAATGCTAAAACACTTACAACTACTAATACTTTCTTTTTCATTTATTGATTGTTATTTTGGTAAATTATTTGAAATACTTAAAAATGGAAGCCTAATGTTGCTTGCAATGAATTACCTTTTGCTGCAAACTTTGAAGCTGTGCTGGCATCAGTGAATTTTACGTCCACCACATCGTTTACATTTCCTTCGTAACGTAAATCAATATTTAATTTTCCAATATCAAATCCAACACCAGCTTGATAGCCTAAGATTACGTCCTTGAATGTTTCATTTGCACTTTGTCCTTGATATTCCTTAATACTATCCCCCAAATTCCCACTATCCGACAATCTGAAAGAAGCAACTGGGCCTGCATTTATTCTTAAAACATTTCCTAATTTTACTCCTACCAAAACGGGCAAATCTATATTTGTTAAATTCAAATCTACTGTTCTTCCGTTTGATTTACCATCTTCAAAAACGTCGAACTTTCCACCTTTCTGCGACAATAAAATTTCAGGTTGTATAAAAATTTTCTTTCCAAATCTCATAAAGATACCACCTACAAATCCATAAGCACGAGTACTGTTATTTTTGAAAGTGAAATTCTTTCCTCCTCCAGATAATGATAAATTGTTTCCAGCAACCTGCGATAAATTTACTCCCGCTCTTAGTCCGACAGTAAACAGTTTTTCTTGGGCAAACATCGTCATGCAAGACATGGTGATGATTGCCGTTAATAGCAATTTTTTCATAGTTTAAATAAGTTTATATTTTGTGTTTAATGATACTCTTTGATGTTAAACTAAAAAGTTGTGCCAGCAGGACTATGTTATACTTTTCAGAATATTTTTTGAGTTTATCGTCTTACTTTTGAAAGATTGACTCTGATTTTTGTCAAAAATGATTCAAAATTTTGGTTTGAACGGTTGAAATGGTTTGTAACATGATGCTCAACTTTGAACTGTGAAAGTCCAAGAAAAATTACTATCCCGATGATTGAAACTGATAGTAAAAAAAACATGATAGGTTCCATAATGTTAAATATTTAGCTATTTTGAATTAATGTAAAATCACACTCCTCTACGAATTAATGAAAGTAAAATAGACACTACTGCCAGTACTAAGAGAATATGAATAAGGCCACCGACACTATAAGCAAACACGCCTAAAAGCCAACCAATAATCAAAATGACTGCGATAATATATAAGATATTTTTCATGAGTTTTCGGTTTAATAAATTCTACACAAGGAAGAGTAAAAATGACGTACCAATCAAATCAGCAAGGATTTATCATTAAAAACTTGGGGAATTGTGGTGTTTTTTTGTAGAAGTGTAGAAATTGAACCCCATAAATATTAGCAGGGGATAGGTGCATAGGTGGCATTAATGTTTACATTAGCAGAACAAACGTATATCAACCCAAAACCAACGTAAAATGGAAACAATTACAAATCACGAAACAGTTGTCATTAATACCTCCAAAATAAAAACCTTGCAGGTTTTAAATTTTGTATTTTTCATTATCATGGTTATAATGAATGGTTTGGCAGTTAGCTTACCACTCAATGGAAAATCAACGGGAGAATTATCTGATAAATATCCAAATCTATTCGTTCCTGCGGGAAT
>JAYVIV010000037.1:0-9521 GCA_043769985.1 Arcicella sp. | reverse complement strand
AATTTTGTAGAAAATTAAAACCCAATTACCCATGAGAAACATTTTACAATTTAGCTTAGGAGGAATACTTCTAAGGTTAATTTCCAGAATTTTCCTGCCCGCCATGTTCATTTTTTTATCGTTTGTCGGCTTTTCCCAAGAGCGTACTGTAACTGGAAAAATCACTGATAAATCTGATAACGCTCCGATTGCAGGAGCAACCGTTAGAATCAAAGGTACAGAAAGAGGCACCACTGCAGGTGCGGATGGCACTTATAAGATTGCTGTTTCACAAAACACTATACTTCAATTTTCATTCATTGGATTTAGCCCTCAAGAATTTCAAGTTGGTTCAAAGTCCGTAATTAATGTGGTATTAAATGAAAATGTACAAGAATTACAAGAGGTCGTTACCACAGCCTTGGGCATTTCAAAAGAACGTAGAAGTTTGACAAATGCCATTCAGTCCGTAAAAGGAGCAGATTTGATAAAAGCTCGTGAGCCAAATGCTATTAACTCACTTACTGGAAAAGTGGCAGGTTTGACTGTTGGTGCTTCGCCTGAATTATTGGGTCGTCCAAATATTGTATTAAGAGGAAATACCGATGTTTTGTATGTGGTTGATGGTGTGCCGATTAACTCAGATACTTGGAATATTTCGGCTGATGATATTGAGACATATTCCGTATTGAAAGGGGCAAATGCTGCCGCTTTATACGGTTTTAGAGGAAAAAATGGGGCTATTTTGATTTCAACCAAAAAAGGCTCAAAAGATAAACGTGGTTTCTCAGTCGAGTTTAACTCTTCGACGATGATAGAGAGTGGTTTTAACGCCATACCGAGAGTACAAGACCTTTATGGCCCTGGTGACCACGGAAGTTATGCGTTTGGGGATGGTCGTGGGGGTGGCTTAAACGATGGTGATTATGATATTTGGGGACCAAAATTTGACCCAACTGGTCAAACCAAAATTGCCCAATATGATAGTCCCATCGACCCTGCAACAGGCAAAAGAATTCCTACGCCTTGGACGGCTCGTGGAACAGATAATTTGAATCGCTTTTTGCAAAATGGCGTGTTATCAAACAACAATATTGCCATTGCCAGTAGCAGCGAAAAAGCAGACATTCGCTTTTCAATGTCGAATAATTATCAAAAAGGAATTGTGCCAAACACACAATTGAACATTACAAATTTTGCGATAAATGCGGGTGTAAATTTCTCGAAAAAATTGCGTTTAGAAACCAATTTGAATTACAATCGTCAAGCAACGCCAAACATTCCAGACGTTCAATACGGACCTAACTCGTTGATTTACAACATGATTATCTGGGGTGGTGCAGATTGGAATGTGGATGATATGAGAAATTATTGGCAAGAAGGGAAAGAGGGCGTTCAGCAAATTTATGCAGAATATCAGCGTTACAACAACCCCTATTTTACTTCGTATGAATGGTTGAGAGGACACTACAAAAATGATATTTATGGGTATGCCTCTTTGGACTATAAAATTAACGATAATCTTAGCATCATGGGGCGTACTTCTGTAACGACTTATGATTTATTCCGTTCTGAAAAATTCCCTTATTCTGCTACTTCTTACCAACGTGAGGAAGCAAAGGGAGACTATCGTGAAGACAAAAGATCATTGTTTGAAAATAATACGGACATCCTGATTAAGTATGACAAGAAGTTCAATAATGCTTTTGACGTAAAAGTTTGGGCAGGTGGAAATATCCGTAGTTTCAAATATAATTCAAGTTATACCTTGACGGATTATTTGAATACCCCAGGCGTTTATACCTTCTCAAACTCATTGAGACCGGTCAAAGCATTTAGTTTTTTGTCGGATATGGAAGTGCAAAGCGGATACTATTCGGCTGACTTCTCGTATAAAGGTTTAATTACACTCTCTACTACGGGTCGTGTTGATAGACTTTCAACGCTACCAAAGGGAAATAATACGTTCTTTTATCCATCAGTTGGTTTGAGTACAATCGTTACGGATTACGTAAAATTACCAGAGGTTATTTCATTGATTAAATTCCGTGGTTCGTACGCCAACGTGAAAGATGGATTGACTCGTTCGACCATCGGAACAAACCCAGGTGGCTCATATCCAATTGGTTACGGAGTCGATTATGCTTCTTCTTATGATGGACCAAATTATGCTAACTCAATTGGATATTCAATTGCTCCAACTTATAATAATATTCCAGGAGCTACTTATTCAAACAAATTAAACAATGCTAATATTCTCCCAAATACGTCCGAGCAAATTGAACTGGGTATGGAATTGAGTTTGTTTAAAAATCGTTTCTCGGCTGATTTTACCTTTTTCCAATCAAATGATGGACCCCGAATATTTGAAAGAGATTTATCACAAACAACTGGATACACGTCTGCAATCGTAAACGGTATCAGAACTCAAAAATCTGGCATTGAACTTACTTTGAAAGGAACTCCTATTAGAATGAAGAATTTTGCTTGGGATGCCATGGTGAATATCTCAACGTTAAAGGAGACTTTACAAGAAGTTTATAATGAAAATAATGTGTTAATCAATCAAGTAGCATCCGATTATTTTGTAAGCGGAAACAACAGAGCTCAATTTATAAACGTAGGAGACAGAATTGATAAAGTTTACTTAAACACTTTTCAAAGAACTGCCGATGGACAAATTATCAATGATGCTGGTGGTCGTCCTTTGGTTAATTCTCGTTCTTCTCATGTTGGTTTTGCCAATCCAGATTATGTTTGGTCATTTATCAATAAGATTTCATACAAAAATTTCACGTTGGGTTTCCAATTTGATGGACGTGTGGGTGGTGTGATTGAAGATTATATTCGTAAACAGACTTTTCGTGGTGGTCGTCATATCGAAACTGTCGAAGGTGCTTTTGGAGCAAATCGTGATGCTGATACCAAAAATATCAAGGCTTACGTAGGCGAAGGCGTGAAAATAACGGAAGGTTCGCCAACGTTTGATTCGCAAACAGGGTTAATTACAAATTTCGATAAATTGAAATTCGCTCCGAATGATATTAAGACTTTTGTCCAAGATTATATCAGTCGCTACAACGGAACTGCCGAAGGAAATTTGATGAGTAAAACCTTTTCGATGCTTCGTGAAGTAACATTGGGGTACGCTTTGCCTTCTAATTTACTACAAAAAACGTTCATCAAACAAGCTTCGGTTTCATTGGTTGGTCGTAATTTGTTCTATTTTATTGATAAAAAACACGATGGTGTGGATATGAACCAATACACTGGACTACAAGCAACAACAGGAACACAAACGCCAACGATGAAGCGTTTTGGAATCAATTTGAATTTGACATTTTAAAAAATAACCTCACCCCCCGCCCCCCTCTCCATTTTGAGAAGGGGAGTAGTCGGACGAATTCTCCCCCTCTCATAATGGAGAGGGGGCTGGGGGGTGAGGTTTTAAACTCACAATATCCATGAAAAAATATATCTTATCATTTCTAATCATCTCAATTTTAGCGAGTTGTAGTGATTTTCAAAAATTAGAAGTAAATCCCAATCTTCCAACATCAGTGCCAGCCTCCTTGATTATGAGAGATGCTATGAGCAGAATGAACGAAGGTGCTTGGAACGACATCATGCGTTACAACCAATTTTACTGTTCCAATTATAATTATTTCAGTACCAACGAATACAATTGGGGCAATGCAAGTTTGCAATTTACTACGTTGAAAAATGTAGGTAAAATGGAAGAAGAAGCTAAAAATGCAGGGGCAAAAAATTTGAACCCATATTCGGCTTTGGGTAAATTTTTAAGAGCTTATTACTACACCAATATGACTTTGCGAGTGGGTGATTTACCCGTGAAAGATGCCTTGCAAGGGACAACAGTAGATAAGCCAAAGTATGATACGCAAAAAGATGTTTTTATTCAAATTTTGAAATGGTTGGATGAATCCAATACTGAATTGGCTCAATTAATCACAGCGGGTGACAAATCAATGGATGGTGATATTTATTTCAATAATGACTTGAAAAAGTGGCAAAAAGCCGTCAACTCATTTAGATTGAGGGTTTTGATTCATTTGAGTAAGAAAGCAGATGATGCAGATTTGAAGGTAAAGCAAGATTTTGCTAACGTTTTATCAAATCCAACTAAATATCCATTGATGAGCGATTTGTCGGAAAGTGTGCAATACGTTTGGGGACCTAATAACAAATATGGTCGTAGTCCAGACAATTTTGGTAATAATGCCACTCGTGAAAATATGTCAAAAACATACATGGATTTATTGAAGAATAATAAAGATCCAAGAGTTTTTGTAGTTGCTGAACCAGCGGATGCACAATTAGCAAAAGGCTTAAAAAGAACAGATTTCGATGCTTATGTAGGTGCAAGTTCAGGCGAAGATTTGGCAGATATGTCGGCAAAAGCGAATTTAGGACAGTATTCATTCCAAAGCCGCAGCCGTTATTATTCAAACTATTCGGGCGAAAATACTTTTGTGTTAAGTTATCCAGAAATGTGTTTCAACGTTGCAGAAGCCATCAACAGGGGTTGGGCAACTGGTGATGCTTCTGACTGGTACGAGCGTGGCATTAAAGCATCCATGTCATTTTATGGACTGAATGATGCCACTGCATTTTTAGCACAGCCATCCGTGAAATATGCAGGAAATAATGCGGCTGGTTTAACTCAAATTCTTAACCAGAAGTATGTTGCTTTCTTCCAAAATTCGGGATATGAAGCCTATTATAATTGGAGAAGAACGGGTATTCCAACATTTTTGGTAGGACCTGGCACCTCAAATGGAACAAAAGTACCTTTGAGATTTATTTATCCAAGCACAGAAGCATCAACAAATGGTGTAAATCTAACTGAGGCCATTACTCGTCAGTTTGGAGCTAAAGATGACATTAATATGCCGATGTGGCTGATAAAATAATATAGTTAAGGATTGATTACAATAAATGGTTATTGGTACTTAAAAGTGGTAGAAAATTCTACCACTTTTTTTGATTAACCAACTTGAAGATATGATTTTATTTACTCATAATCAGTGTAATACGCTTTAGCAGAAACGAATCCTGCAAGGTAAATTTTTCCTACTTTTCGAAGATAATGACACATTTGTAATTTTTCAACTCTTTTCAATTTCTTGATAATCATACACTTAAAGTTTAAGTGTCAAGTAAAATTAGTAGCATAGGCTTGAGAGATAAACACTTCTTAATACTTATTTGAATATAATTAGGTCTGAAATAATTTGTTTCGAGATTTACTCTTCCGATTTATTTTTTAACTTCATCAAAAGTGTATATGCCCCTTTAATAGCAATCGTTTTATCGTTAAATATACTACTGTTTTTTACTTCAATTGAACCGTTTTCACTTGTACCCAACTCAATTTTAACCATTTGAAATTGGTTTTTATCTATTACAACAAACACATAATTTGAGCCTTCAAAATTCACCACCGCATCTTCTGGAATTGAAGACGCATTGGTAGATTTCACCTCAACGTCTGCATTCATATACATCCCTGGGAGTAAAGTTTTGTCGTATTTTTCGAAGTGACAATGAACTTCAACGGCTCTTTCTTCGGAAATATCTCGACTAATCAGAATAATTTCACAAATGTATTTTTTATCTGGATAATTATTACTGTACGCCACAATTTTTTGACCAATGGCCAATTTGTCAATATCCTTTTCAAAAACTTTCAAGTTTAGGTGAAAATCAGACGGGTTAATTAGCTCAAAAAGTACATCGGTTGGATTAACGTATTTACCAATATTCACATTCACTTTTGATACAAAACCAGTTATTTGTGAATAGATTTTTACATTATTAGAAATGGTATTTTCCGTTAGTTTTTGCGTACTGATATTAATCAATTTCAACTTTTCAGCTAAAGCACTCAACGTAATTAACAGTGATTTATATTCCATTTCGGTTTGCTGAAAAAGTTTATCACTGGTAGCTTTACTGGCATTCAGCTCTTTCTGGCGTACATATTCGGCTTTGGCGAATTCCAATTTGTTCTTCGTAATTAAGTAATCTTGCTGGATTTGGATATATTGTTGGTCTTCCATTATCGCAATTAATTCCCCTTTATTGATGTGCATTCCAGGCAATAATTTGGTAGATTTTAAGTAGCCACCCAAAGGCATACTCACCGAAATCAAATTTTGTGGCGGCACATCAATTTTACCATTTAATTTAACAACCGTAGAAATACTTCTGCGTTCTACTTTACCCAATTCAATTTTTGCTAAAGCCAGTTGAGCATCCGTAAGCGTGGCAATATCCCCTTCAATTGCTGTTGGTTTTTGTGTGGATTCTTCGGTTGTTTTCTTATTCCCACAAGATATGAGAATGAAAATGCTAAAAATGATGATTATATTTTTCATTATTTCGATGTTAAGTAATTGATTGAAATGATACTTTCGTTGAGCATTTTGATGGCATCTAAATGATTAGACTGAATGGCAAGTGATTGGTTGATAAGCACTACCCAATCCAAATAATTAATGTCGCCATTGATGAATTGTTTATTCGCCGTTGCTATAATCAAATTGGCATTTTTCAAGCCCGAATTTTCAAAATAATTCACGGCGTGAAGATTGGTTTGATATTGCAAAAATGCGTTTTGATAATGCTTTCTCAGTTGTTGAACTTGTTGCTGAAAATTATTGTCCGCAATCGTTTCTGATATCTTACATGCATTTATTATTGCTTTTTGAGCACCCGCAAAAATGGGAATTCCAACGCCAATTTGAGCAGAATTGAATTGAGTAGAAGCGTTGTAAGTGATGTTATCCGCCCCTGTTCCTCGGATACTCATGCTATTAATTCCAAGGCTCAAATTGGGAAGTAATCTTGATTTTTCTAACGAAGTATTTGCCGTCGCCACCAATTTTTGCTGTTGAAAAACCTTCAATAAAGGATGCTGATTGACGACAGCACTATCAAGACTGATGGGGAAATCAATTTTTACATTGGTTGCCAAAGGCTCATAATTTATTTCGGTATTTAGGAGTAATTGAAATTGCAATTTTGCCAAATCAATCTCTTGCTGTAATGCTTTTAATTGCAGTTGAATATTACCTTTCTGCAATTCAGCCGTGGTATTTTCTAAAATATTACTTTCGCCTTTTGCTAAACGCAAATTGGTTTTTGACAAAAATTCAGCGTAAATACTATCCGCTTTTACGAGTAATTTTTCCTTTTCTCGGAAAATAATTAGCGTATAAAAAAGTTGCGTTACGGCTCGTTTTAGCTCAATTTCACGCAAAGCAATTGTCAAAACTACCGTTTTCCATTCTTCGTTGAATACCTTTTTTTGATTGGTATAAACCGTTGGAAAACTAATGGTTTGGGAAATTCCGAAACGAGTATCTGTGTAAGCACTGTTTATTTGTCCTGCTTCCGCCGAAAAATTGGTTTGTGGAATAGTTAAAGACGATTTAATGAGTTTTTCCTGGTATTCAGATTTTAATTTCTCATTTTTAATGGTCAAATTATTTCTCAATGCCATGTCAATTCCATCTTGCAACGTGATTTTATCTTGAGCCGACGAACTAAATCCACCGCATAATACCAAGAGAATAATCACCGCAACGGACTTTGTATTTGTTTTTTCATTACCCGTTTTTTCAAAAATGATGTAAAGAATTGGGAGGATAAAAAGTGTTAAAAATGTTGCCAACATCAATCCACCAATTACTACGGTAGCCAAAGGACGCTGAACTTCTGCACCCGCACCGTTGCTGACTGCCATTGGGAAAAAGCCCAAAGAAGCCACAAAAGCCGTCATCAACACGGGACGTAAACGGACTTTCGCACCCGTTACCACGACTGCCTTTAAATCCGTCATTCCCTCTTTTTGCAGACGATTAAATTCTGCAATTAACACGATGCCATTCAAAACTGCCACCCCAAAAAGAGCAATAAAACCAACGCCAGCACTAATACTAAAAGGCATTCCACGCAAAGCCAAGAAGAAAATTCCGCCAATCGCCGAAAGTGGAATGGCAGTATAAATCAACAAACCGTGTTTTACGGAATTGAAAGCGAAAAATAACAAAAGAAAAATCAAAATTAATGATACTGGAACGGCAATCATCAATCGTTGTTTGGCGGCATTCAAGTTTTCAAATGCACCACCGTAAGTAACATAATAACCCGTTGGGAATTTGATTTTGGCATCAATTTTTTGCTGTAATTCGGTTACAATCGTTTGTACATCTCTGCCTTTTACATTAAAACCAACCACAATTCTCCGTTTTGCATCTTCCCGCTGAATCTGGTTTGGACCGTTTTTGATTTCAATTTTAGCCAATTGATTCAAGGGTATTTGCGTTCCTTGTGGCGTTGGAATCAATAAATTCTGAACGTCTTCTAAGTTTTTTCGCTTGTCCATATTCAACCTAACCATTAAATTGAACCGTTTTTCTCCTTCAAAAACCAAACCCGTACTTTGTCCAGCGAATGCCGTATTGAGGACTTTATTGATGTCGGCAATGTTCAAATTATATTGAGCAATTGTGGCTCTATTATACTCAATTAAGATTTGTGGCATTCCCGTTACAGGCTCAACAAAGAGATTTTGACTCCCTTGAACGCTGTTGACAATTTTCCCTAAACGTTCGGCATAAAGTGCCAAAGTATCTAAATCTTCCCCAAAAATTTTAAGCACAACGTCCTGTCTTGCTCCCGTCATTAATTCATTGAATCGCATTTGCACGGGGAACTGAAATCCCGTTGTAATGCCTGGGACATCTTGCAAAGCAATACTCATTTTTTCCGATAATTCACTGAACGTTTTTGCCGAAGTCCATTCCGATTTATCCTTCAAAATTATCATCAAATCACTGGCTTCCATCGGCATTGGGTCGGTTGGTACTTCGCCACTACCAATTTTAGTCACCACCTTTTCAACTTCTGGAAAACGAGTTTTGAGAATGTGAGCGGCTTTTTGGGTACTTTCAATACTGGTATTCAAATTACTTCCCGTCAAAACTCTGGTTTCCACCGCAAAATCGCCTTCCTCCAAAGCAGGAATAAATTCGCCACCCAACGAGCGAAGAATAATAATCGCCAAAACAAAAAGCAAAACCACAATTGAGATAACTATTTTGGGAAAATTCAAAATCTTTTTTAGTGAGTTTTCGTAGCCACTTTCCACCCAAGTCATGATTTTATCCGAAATATTGGGTTTGTGTTTCACCGACTTGCTCAGTACCAAAGCACTCATCATGGGAATATACGTGAGGGAAAGTACAAACGCTCCCAATAAGGCAAAAGCCACCGTTTGAGCCATGGGCTTAAACATTTTTCCTTCAATGCCTTGCAACGTGAAGATTGGTAAGTACACGATAAGAATTATAATTTGCCCAAAGACCGCACTGTTCATCATTCTTCCAGCCGAGTGATTTACCTCGTTGTCCATTTCGGTCTGACTAAGTGTACTTACGGTCATAAACTTTCTGCCATGCGAGAGTTGGTGCATAACCGCTTCGACAATAATTACAGCACCATCCACGATCAAC
>JAYVIV010000036.1:0-43164 GCA_043769985.1 Arcicella sp. | reverse complement strand
CAAGTTTACAAGAACTAATCGAAATCGTGAACAAAGCCAATATTATGATTTTTATTTTCTTTATCATTTGAATTTGTGATTAATGTTTAATAAATTTTTGGTTTGGAAAGTATAATAATAGTACCAAGACCAAAATTTAGAATGTTAATTTAAGAGTTCCACCGATTCTTCTTGAACTTGGTCCAGTCAATAACTCGAATCCGAGACCGTTACCAACGCCTAATCCAAGATTATCCGTATCTAAATTAACGCCATTTGGAATGTTTAAGGCTTTGTACCATAAGTTGTTTCCAGAAAGCGTGAAACTTGCTCCTTTGATTCCTAATTTTCCTAAAAATGTTTTTGGAAGACTGTAAGATAATGAAACTTCTTGCAAACGAACTGTTGAACCATCAAAAATACGACCTTCATCACCGAAGAAATAAACGTTATTGAAGTTAATATCCGAACCAGTTACTTGAATATTGTTTTTCGAACCATCAGCTTTCACACCTGGGAAAATAAATGTTTGAGCTCTATCATATCCCGTTTCAGAACCTGATTCAATCGTTAAACCACGACCTAACAAAGCACCCGCAGTTGATGAATACAAAGCACCACCATGACGATAGGTTACCATCACATTCAATGAAAGTCCTTTATAGTTAAAAGTATTAATCATACTTGAATTGAAAGCTGGGTTTGGGTCACCCAATTCAACTGGAGAGGTGGTAGTTTGTAAATTTCCACCTGCATCAATCAATAGCTTTCCTTCTGCATTACGTCTATAACCAGTTCCTTTAATCATGTTGAATGGTCTGCCAACAACGGCATAATTACCTAATGCTGAACCGAACCCAGTCACTTGAACTTCTTGTAATGTTCCTCCCAAGTCTAAGACCGTTGGCGTATTACGTGAATAAGTCAAGGCTAAATCCCAAGAGAAAGGTCCTTTCGTGATAGGTGTTCCGTTCAAACTAACTTCAATACCTTCGTTTCTAATTTTACCGATATTTGTCGTAGTTGAAGTAAAACCTGTTGAAGCATCCAAAGGAGCTCTGGTAATCAAATCACGGGTATCACGACGATAAAGTGTAATATCAAAACTAATTTTGTTGTTAAACATTTTACCTTCCAATCCTAATTCAGTTTCAGTATGAAGTTCAGGTTTCAAGTTTGGATTTCCTAACGTATTATCCACTGAGTGTGTTTGAATGGCTGAAGAAGTTAGCCATCCTCTTGCATTCTGATTCAAGATATTACGAGTTTGGTAGGGGTTTGGGAAACCCGCTGAGGTTCCAACTCCTACTCTGACCTTCAAGTAATTGAGGACTTTTGAATTATAACCTTTGAATGCTGAAGTTGGCACAAATGACAAACTCCCAGAAGGATAAAATATTTGACGATTTTCTGGTTCAACCGTTGATGTCCAATCGTTTCTCCCCGCAAAGTTTAAGAATAAAAAGTTGTCATAGTCAGCCGTTACTTCACCAAATACCCCCATTCGAGTTTGCTCAATAGTCTGGTTAAAGGCAACATTATCAATAAAATTTGTATGTCTGAACAGACCACGAGCCAACATATTTTGACTGAGCACATTTACTTGTGAAAGAAAATCATTACGCATATTTCCACCCAATTTCCCAGCTAAAGTAAGTTTCTCAGATAAATTTTTTGTGTAAGATAAAATCAAAGAATTATCTACAATTCTATTCTGCGTGTTAAGGGTATTATATAATCCGTTAACAAGTACAGTTCCTCCTTTATTTAGTTGAAATTCTTGGTTATCATCGTAAATATCTAAGCCTACTTTATAAATGGCTGAGAATTCTTTTGAAATTTCTAAATTGAAGGTAGTGGCTGAAAAGAAACGATTGACTTTACCAGTAGTTTTATAATTATTCAAAATCCACCTTGGATTTGGAATATCGTTTCCACTTCTAAAGTAAACAGAACTTCCATCAATTGGATTTTCGGATGGCCAACTCGTTAAATCAACTTGACGAGGTGTGTACATTACGTTTGCCAACACCGATGGGAAATCATTAGCATTATTTCCTTGTCCAGAACTCAATGGAGGTGAGTTTTGATCGGTATTCGTAAAACTGAATGAAGTATTTGCCGTCAATTTCTTTGAGAGTTGAGCATTAATTCCCAAACCTAAATTTAATCTTCTTAATCCATTGTTTTCAATGTATCCTTGTTCGTTGTTGTATCCCGCCGAAACATTATAACTAACTTTTTCTCCACCTCCAGAAATATTCATTGAGGTGTTTGAAATTAGACCCGCTCTGAAAAAATCACTGACGTTATTAGGAAAAAATTGCATCGTGTATGGACTCACCGAAGCAACATAATCCGCCATTGCCGCTCTGGTTGAAGTATTTGTCAAAAATGCGTAAGGATGGGTGGTTAAGGCAGCATTAGTATTCTGTGAAGGGTAAATTTTTGCTTCTTCCAATGATGGTCCCCAGTTACTGAAAAAATACCCTAAATTCTGCTGGAATCCTCCAACGTATGAATTTTGGTATTTTGGTAAATGAACTGTATTAGTGAATAACGATTGAGTAACTGAAAATTCTGTCTTACGAGCTTTTTTACTACCGTTTTTTGTCGTTACTAATATTACACCATTACGACCTTGGTCACCGTAAGTAACCGTGGCAGCCAAACCTTTTAAAACAGTCACGTTTTCAATATTATTTGGATCAATATCCAAGAAACGACTTGAAGATGACTGCCCACCACCCGTAAATCCTGCACTCGACCCATCGGCATTCAAACGAGAGTTTGTATTGGAGTTAAAAGGAACACCATCTACCACAAAAAGCGGTTGAACAGAACCTGTGATTGAAGAATATCCACGAATGGTGATGTTTGTTCCAGTTCCTGAGACACCCGAAGTAGAAGTTACGTTCACACCAGCAATTTTTCCTTGCAAAACACGACCAACGTCTGCTTGTGGGCGGTCTTCGATGTTCTTTTTATCAAGGGTTGTTACAGAATAACCCAAAGCACGTTTGTCACGTACAATTCCTTGGGCTGTTACAACAACTTCTGATAATTGTTGAATGTCACTTGATAAGGCTACATCAATCTTTGCTTGTGTCCCAATCACGACTTCTTTTGAGGCAAAACCAACGAATGTAAACTTGAGAGTGCCTCCTGTTGAAGTTACGGGGAGGGAGTAATTACCTGTGGCATCAGTGGTAGTTCCTTTTGTGGAACCTTTTACCTGTACTGATACTCCTGGAAGACCAGAGCCGTCCTCGGCTGTGGTTACTTTACCTGATACAGTTCTATCTTGTGCGAATACATTCACACAAAAAGAAAAAGCAACAAGAAAAGTCATGAGTAATTGTTTCTTCATGTACTAATTTAGTTATGGTTGAAAAATGTTTAAAAAATAATATTAGTGTTCTGTAAAATTATAAAATTTGTACTAAACAAACAATAGATTTATTTTGAAATTTCGCTAAATAAATAGTTTTTGTAGGCAGATTTGACGGATTCGTAGTGTTTTATTTTGGCTAATCCATAAAATAAAAATTTTAAATAAGGCTCTCCCACACAAAATTTTATTAACATTAAGTATATATCACTAAGTATTACATCTATTTATAGGTATAATTTGGGAATTTTTATGGTTTTTTAATTCTTAAAATAATTTCTTTAATTTGGTATTCGTAAATACTTTTCTCAAATATATTTTGGTATTTTTATTGATTATAATTGTACTATTCTCATGGTTAGTGTACTAATATTATGCTTCAATACTAAATGTTATAAAAAAAGAAAGGAGTAACTCACTGCTGAATTACTCCTTTCAAAATTTTCAGGTTTATCTATTGATAACCTTCATTTTGTCTAAGGGCCTTATTCGTATCAATTTCACGTTGAGGAATAGGTAATACCAATGACTTATCGTTGAACAACTTTGTCCCAATATTTTTTCTTGTACGTTTCACATCAAAAAGCTGCAAACCCTCAAATGCTAATTCAAGTTTTCTTTCTTTCAAAATATTATCCAATGTCAGAACATTTGAAACTTTTGCACCTGCACGTTCTCGTAATAAATTTACGTCAGCAACGGGACTTGCACCAACTGAAGTTCCTAATCTGAAGTTTGCCTCTGCACGGGTTAAATACATCTCTGCTAATCGCATAACTGGGACATCTCCATATCTATCTCTAAATTTCAGAGTAAATGAATTTCTACTAACAACATCAAAAAACTTCCCACGAACGTCTGTTGGTTCATATAATGCCAAGTGCTTAGTTAGCACTCTAACATCGCCTCTACCTTGATTGGCAGTTGAAGCAAAAAAGGTATTCAAATCATTAATACCGTCTTGGTCGGTCACAATAATTTTGAAAATATTTTCCGATGCTCCATCAATATCAGAGAATACGGTCTCAAATGAGGGAGATAATGTATGTGCTTTTGAATTAATTACTTTATTTGCAGCATCTCTTGCTGAAGCGTAATTACCTTGCAAAAGGTACACCCGTGATAGTAATGCACTGACAGCGTTACGGTTTGCAAACCCTGTGTTACTTCCTTCAGTATTGGGTGGGAGCAGCGTCTCAGCTTTTGTCAAATCATTCAGTATTTGTGCGTAAACTTGTGTCACAGTAGCTCGTGGTTTGTCGTCCTCTGCTGTAACAACTCGGGTTGGCGTTAAAATGAGTGGTACGCCTAAATTAGTGGCATTGTCACCATCCCCCCAGGTTTTAGCAAAATGCTGTATTAATTCAAAATAAACCAGTCCTCGAATAAATAATGCTTCTCCTTCTACTTTTTTCTTATCAGGTTCTCCGAGTTTATCCAAAGATGCTAAAACGTTGTTTGCACGATTTATAGCAACGTAAGAAAGTCTCCATGTTTCAGAATTCTGAGTATTGGTCGTTGTGATTGCTTTCCGCCAAATTTCATCTAATGTGCCAAATGTTCCCCCAAAACGAACTTCAGCATCGTCTCCAAGTAGTTCATTTATGTATGAGTAACCTCCTCCCATTACATTCCCATTACTGATACCATCATAGGCACCTGTAAGTGTGATTTTTACATCTTGCGATGTTGATAATGCTTTTGACTCGTCAATACTGACCTTTGGATCGATGTCGAGTTGTTTATCGCAGGCTGTCAGTGAAACTATCAATGAGGTTACTGCAATTATATTTTTAGTATATTTTTTCATTTTTCTAAGATTTAAGTGATTAAAAGCCGAGATTTAAACCAAATGTGATAGTGCGAGCCTGTGGGGCAGTGTAAAAATCGTACCCTTGTGCAATATTTGTTACAATATCATCAGCGTTTACTTCTGGATCCCATCCTGCATAATTCGTAAATGTTGCCAAATTCTGGCCCGTTACATAGATTCTTAAGCTATTAATTTTAGCTTTGTTAAGAATGGATTTTGGCAAATTGTATGCGAGAGTAACGTTACGTAAACGCACATACGAACCATCCAAAATAAATCTTGTTGAGGGTTGAGCACCATTATTGAAAAATAAGCGAGCTTCAGGAACATTTGTATTTGGGTTTTCTTTCGTCCAAGCTGCTAATTGATCAACGGTTTGGTTATCTTCAAATCGTCCATTTGCTGATGAGAATCTACCAACACCATAGAAATTTAATTGATTTCCAAATTGGCCATTGAAAAATACACTTAATTCTAATCCTTTGTAACTAAATGTATTCGTTACCCCTCCGACCCAGTCTGGAAGCGGCTTGCCAGCAATTACCCTTTGGGCTTGATTGTAAGTTTTTGTTGTAGCTCGATCGATAGTTCCATCGGTATTCTTTGTATTTTTAAACCATAGGGCATCTCCGTTTGCGGGGTCAACTCCAGCGTATTCTGCTGTAAAAAAAGTTCCAATTGGTTGCCCTTCCACAACTCTACTCATGTTATTTAAACCACCTTCAATGATTTGTCCTTGAACATCAGTAACTTTATTTGCGTTGTAAGCAGCATTAAATCTGGTACTCCATTTAAAATCACCTACGAGATTGTTAGTATTCAAGACAAACTCAAACCCTTTATTGACTAACTTTCCTACGTTTCGTGTAATTGTTGCAAATCCAGTGGTGGCTGGGACATTCACATTAAGAAGCAGATTTGAAGTATTTTTTTGATAGTAATCAATTTCTCCAGTTATGCGGTCATTAAGAAAACCAAAATCAAGACCGATGTCAAATTGGTCGGTTGTTTCCCAACTTAAATCTGGATTTGCTAACTGAACTGGACGTTGCCCAGGCGTTGCTCCATAACCTGCATCACCAGCAAATAACCCCCTTTGAGGAAAATTTTGAGTATTGATGGCACCACCAGCATTAATTTCAGCATTTCCAGTTCGGCCGAAACTTGCACGAAGTTTCATTGAACTAACTATTTTATTATTTTTTAAAAAATCTTCCTCTGAAATCAACCAACCTGCCGATGCCGCTGGAAAGAAACCGTAACGATTATTTGTACCGAAACGAGATGAACCATCAATTCTTGTACTCAAACCTAATAAGTATTTATCAGAAAGTTTGTAGTTCAATCGGGCAAAATAAGACAAAAAACTAAAGGCCGTTTCAGTTGAACTTCCATCCGTTTTTCGAGCAGCTGTGAAAATCGTCTGGTAAGAATCCGATGGAAAGTCTTGTCCTTCAATAAAATGTTGCTTAGTTACTGATTTTTGATAAGACATACCAACTGTAACATCAAAAGCGTGTTTATCAAACGAGTTGTTGAAAGTTAAAAAATTATTAGTATTTAAGTTTTCTACTCCCACAGTTCTCGAACGCCCCAAACCTCCTGGTACTGATGTATTCCGAGCAGTTTTTGTATTATAGTATTGTTCTTCTAATTGATTTAAAATATCAATTCCAAGCTCCGAACGAAAAGTTAGATTCTTTGCTATTTTGTACTGTCCGAAGACATTACTAATGTTTCTGTTGACAGTTGTATTGTAGTTTGCATTGCCAATATTTACTATTGGATTGTAGTAATAGGGAACGGAAACATCTCCAGGCGATGTTCCTACGGGTAAATTTGTTGTTGGATCAATTGATGGAGTCATTGGTGGTAATGCCACCATTTGCATAGGATTATCAAATTGACGGTCTCCTGAAAGACGGTTATTTATGCTTCTGGACATGGCGATGCTCAGTCCCAGGTCAAATTTATCATTTAACTTATGGGTCATGTTTACTCTTCCAGTGGCTCTACTTAATGCATTGCCAATTAAAATTCCTTTCTGATCAAGATATTGCCCTGAAACATACAAAGTTGTTTTATCATTACCAGAACTGATGTTCAAATCATATTGACTCATTGGTGCGTCTTGATACGCCAAATCTCCCCAATTTGTCGATGCCTGTGTGCCTTTTCCGAACGTTCCCAATCCTTGAGTGTCATAAAAACTATTCATATAAAAACGGTACGAATCTGGATCTTTTGGGTCTGGATAATCGTCTATTCTATCTGAATTAGCTGCCGCTTGATTGTAAAATTTAACGTATTGGTCAGTGTTAAGAAACTGTAACTTCTTGGTGGGAGAACTTGATCCTGTCATGTAACCAAAATTTACCTTTGCAGAGCCAGATTTACCTTTTTTGGTTGTCACAATCACCACTCCATTTGCTCCTCGTGAACCATAAATAGCTGATGCTGAAGCATCTTTTAAAATATCTAATGATTCAATATCTTGTGGATTAATATCGGCTAATGGATTAGTTGACCCTCCTTGAAACGATAAATCTGTTGTGGTCATTGGGATTCCGTCAATTACATAAAGGGGTTGAGTGTTGGCTGATATAGAAGACTGTCCCCTAACGTTTATTCTGATACCTTGCCCTAACTTACCACTCCCAGCATTGACCAAAACGCCAGCCGCTTTTCCTTGCATGGCCTGATCAAAACTTGTAACGGGCATGTCAGCTATATCAGTAGATTTGATTTTTGCAATATTACCTGTTAACTCCCTTTTGTTCTGCGTACCATAACCAACCACTACAACTTCACCCAAAGAGTTATCGCTTTCTGTTAAAGCAAGGTTGATAATACTTTGGCTTCCGATTTGGAGTGTCTGAGCATTGAAACCTACTGAACGTATCTCTAAGATACCTTTACCACTCGGAACACTCACCGCATAATTTCCACTGGCATCGGTTGCAGTACCTTTTGCAGTGCCTTTAACTTGTACACTAACTCCTGGTAAAGGCGAACCATCGGCTGCCGATACTACCTTTCCTGTAATTCGACGGTCTTGAGCAATCATGCTCAACGAACAGCCTAAAAACAAGAGTAAATTGAATAATAATAAACGTTTGTTCATAAAAATTGGGTTTTTGTTTAAATGTAAAGAAATTCTATAATCCCAAAACGAAGAAAGTTGAGCATTGAAGAATAAGGGTTTTTACTCAATCAAGCAGTTTTTTCTAAATTACAGAATTCAAAGATAATTATTGTTTGGATTAAAATCAAAAAGTATAACGTTTTGAAATGAAATCAGAACTTCAAAATGAGGTTATTTTTTATCGCTAATCATCTCAGGAAATTCCAATTGACTCGCAAATTCATAACCAGCTTTAAAAATTCCAGTTGCCTTTCTAATGTCATAAGGGTCGAATAATTTTAATGCGGGTGGTTCAACTACAAAATCACATTGAGCCAACCTCCCTTTTGAATTGTTATTGATAGCTAAGAACAAAGACTTTTGAACAATGGATGACATTGATTTTGGCATTTGTTGCATTCCGAATGGATTGCAATGGCTACCAATAATATAGTCGTATTTGCCAATTAAAGGCTCTATGGGCATATTATTTAAAACTCCGCCGTCTATCAATATGTTTTCATTAAACGTAATTGGTTCAAAAAGTCCTGGAATAGAACACGATGCCATGACTGGTTTTAATAGTTCACCCGAAGAAAAATAAACGGTTTCTCCTTTGTATAAATTTGTGGCATTTACAGTCAAGGGAATCTTCAAACGTTCAAAGGAATTATGCGGAATGTATTTCAAATATACTTCTTCGGCACGTTGCATTTTTAATAAACCCGAACGACTCCAAGCGGGGCGTAAAGCACGCAAGGTTGATGTTGAAACCACAATTTCAAAAATGTGGTCGGGTGAATATCCAGCTGAAAACATCATCCCTACGATTGCCCCCGCACTGCAACCTGAAATCCCCGAAATCTTTATTTTTTTCTCTTGCATTGCTTTCAAAACACCCAAATGAGCAATTCCTCTTGCTCCTCCGCCTGATAGAACTAAGCCTATTGTCATAATTTTATGATTGTTATTTGTTAAAATTAGGTTATGATTATTGATAGATTCTTAGGTAATTTACACAAAAAATGAATACCAATTTAATCCAACTAACAACAAAACTATGATTTTACATTCAATTGATGCAGGATATTTTAAATTAGATGGTGGGGCAATGTTTGGAGTAGTACCCAAAACGTTTTGGAATAAATTAAACCCCGCCGATGAAAATAATCTTTGTTCATGGGCAATGCGGTGTTTATTGATTGAAGACGGTAAGAAATTAATTTTGGTGGATACGGGCATGGGAAATAAGCAAGATGCCAAGTGGCAAGGGTATTATTTTCGACATGGTGAAGGCGAATTGGTAAGGTCAATCAACGCTAAAGGCTATTCAGAAAATGATGTTACTGATGTGATTTTGAGTCATTTACATTTTGATCATTGCGGAGGAGCCGTGAAATGGAACGATGATAAAACTAAATTTGAAATGACTTTTCCAAATGCTAAATACTGGTCTCATTCTGAACACTTTAATTCAGCAATTCATCCAAATCCACGGGAAAAAGCAACATTCTTTAAGGATAATATCTTGCCAATTCAACAAGCCAATCAACTGTTTTTTGTTGATAAGGTGACTGAAAAACCATTCCAAAATATTGATTTTTTGTTCGCAGATGGTCATACAGAAAAGATGCTGATGCCAAAAATTTCTTACCAAAATAAAAAAATATTATTTATTGCCGATACCATTCCTTCTTCCGCCCACATTCCCGTACCCTATGTGATGGGTTACGACATAAACCCCTTAACAACCATGAAGGAAAAAGAGGATTTGTTAAATCAAGCTGTTGAAAATGAATGGGTGATATTTTTTGATCACGATCCTATTTATGAATGTGCGACGATTCAAAAAACGGAAAAAGGGTATGTGTTGAAGGATAGCGGAAGTTTAAATGAGTTTTTTTGAATTAGCCACGAAGGCACAAAGTCTGTAAGTTTTTTTGGTTCAACTATAATTTATACTGGGACGAACAGTCAAGTTTACGGAAGCCTTCGGTTTTGACCGAAGGCTTCCGTAATTCCGTAAATCGTAGTTGAACCATTTTTTTGTGCCTTTTTGCCTTGGCAGCAAAGTTTATTTTCTTTTCTTCCAAAATTTCCAACTATTCCCATCTCTCTTTTCATAAAAACAGGCATTGGGCAGAGTGGGAGGGCGATTAAAAATGGGAATTGATAATCCAAAATATAAATCTGTTCCTCTTGGGCGATTAATGTTGAAAAAACTTCCTAAATTATCCGAGCCAAAAAGCAAAGGACCTAATCTTACGCCGAGTCCAAAAGTAAAGGAGCTGTAATTATCTAAAAGTGCAAAAGGTATTCCTACTTCAACCCATTTACTCTCCCAACGTGGCGTAACTGACAAAGAAGATGGCACTTTCATGCTCAAAGAATTCCCACCCCTTAATCCTTGCACCCAGAGGCTATTTACATAAAATTCATCTCTTAAATGATAATCTAAATTTACTTGAAATGATGTCGGTAGTCCAGTAGTGAATGAATTTATACTTTGGTCGTCGGTTAAGCCAAACACTTGGTTAATTCTTTTGGTGGCATTGTCTAAGCCTTCGATTTCTCTAACATCCTCCGACTTGAATTCCCTGTTTGCCACATCTACGTTCCAATTTCTTACGTAAAAAGGATTGCTGTAATTGACTCCACCAATGTCTAAAATTGAAACACCTATTTTGAACTCATATTTATTTTTACTGGGGTCTAACTTTTGTTTACCTTTTTCACGGTATTTGTACTTGCGAACATCTGGACGGAATTCGTAAACAACCCCCAAATCAACTCCCCAACCACTTCCTGCCGATTGGTTTCCGAAAATCCAAGGAAAAGAAGGTTTTGAGTTCTTAAAAGCGTCCTCTGTGGTGTAACCATATTCTGCTTTCAACTTATTAATTCTTAAAATCTGTTTTTTTGGCTCGGTAGGGTCATTAATAATGTTATATTCTGCTTCATTAAAATTGATATGGGCATTATAAATCCCTACAACTCGCTTCAAAGTAATCCCTACCTTTATAAAATCTTCATCTTCATCTTTTAAAATTTGTCCGTAGGCAATACCCAATTCGGCATAACTGTTAACATTTAAAGTTGAATTTGAAATTGAAAGGTCTTGGTTTTTAAGAAGTAAAGTGTCAGTTCCAAGGCGAATTAAATTTGCTAATGATAAAGGCGAATCGGTAAAATTTACGATTGTTCTTATTCGAGAAAGCAAGCCAATGGAACGTTTAGAATTGATTGAGTATAACAACGAAGGACCTCTTAAGTCATTCTGAACATTTAGATGATATGATTTGCTGTCAGAATTAATATCATAATAAGCGTTTCTGAAAATAATCACATCCTTTGAATTACGATATTCTTGTGCAGCAGAATTAGTGAAAAGTTTGAGAATTGAATACGGAGCATCATAGCCAACATAATTGTTGGACAAGAAAATATCATTCGCAATCAAATTCAAGTAAAGTTTATACCTTGAGTCAGTAATGTTTGCAGGATTATTATACACCGAATGTGTACCTGCATAATTACTGCCAGATATGCCAAGCCATTGTTGAGCTTGGGCGTTATCGACAATAATGATAAAAAGAAAAGTAGCGGTGATTGTGTGAATTGCTAACCTTAAATTATGCACGTTTTTTTTTCTTAGGGACTATGTTTAATGAAATAAGTGTCTTTTTAATAGATTTTTCTGAAAATTACTTATTGATAACTTCATACGCAGGCTAAAATCTGCCCGCAAAGATAAAAGTATTCGACAACTTAAACATATAAAATCTATTGATAAACGCTCAACTTTATTGTGGTAGTACAGAACAGTTCAATTAATTGTAGAAATATTTATATTAAGGAATAACGAAATAATTTAATGTCATTTTTTTTTAATAATTATTAGAAACATCACTTATAAATAATAAATTTGCAATTGACTTTTTAAGAAATCGTAAAATAAACCAAACCAAAAAATAATTGGAAAATCCTATAAAAACTGATTGAAAATTTCTTAGAAGTGCTTAATTAACGTATTTAATTTGGTAAAAACAATATTTTAAATATACCTCCTAAATAATCTTAACCAGATTTTGAGGGAGGCTTTAAAACTTATGAAAAGAATTGCAGTATTAACATCGGGTGGAGATGCTCCGGGCATGAACGCCTGTATAAGAGCGGTTGTTAGAGGTGGACTTCATCACGGAGTTGAGATTTTTGGCATTCTCAGAGGCTACAATGGATTGATAAAAGGAGACATCATTCCCCTTAATTCTCAGTCGGTTAGTAATATTATTCAGCGAGGAGGAACAATTCTGAAATCTGCCAGAAGCAAAGAATTCATGACTCCTGAGGGACGTAAAAAAGGTTATGAACAGTTAAAATCACATGGAATTGAGGGTTTAGTTGCCATTGGAGGAAATGGAACTTTCACGGGAGCAGAAATATTTTTTAATGAATTTCAAATCCCCACTGTTGGTGCTCCAGGCACAATTGACAATGATTTGTTCGGAACAGATTACACGATTGGTTATGACACTGCCGTAAACACTGCTTTGGATGCAATTGATAAAATTAGAGATACGGCAGATTCGCACGATAGAATCTTTTTTATTGAAGTGATGGGACGTGATTCGGGTTATATTGCGGTTCAATCTGGTATTGCGGGCGGAGCGGAATCAATTTTAATTCCAGAGGAAAGACAAACTGTTGATGACGTTGTTGCCACGTTGAAAGCTGGCTTTGCCAAGAAAAAATCCTCTTCAATTGTTGTGGTTGCCGAGGGTGATGAAGAAGGTCATGCCGCTAATATTGCGGAGAAAATTAAAAGCACAATTGATGTTCCAGTTGATATAAGAGTAACCAATTTGGGTCATATCCAGAGAGGAGGAAGTCCAAGTGCTTTTGATAGAATACTGGCAAGTAGATTAGGCTTGGGAGCGTTAGAAGGACTTTTGACAGGTCATAAAAATGAAATGGCAGGAATTGTGAACGACCAATTGGTTTACACCGCATTTCACGATACCATCACTAAAAAGAAAGATATTAATACTGATTTGTTAAGACTTTCAGGAATTCTGAGCAAATAATATTTTGACCGTAAAGACGCTGGGACGCAAAGAATTCTACTAAAAGATTCTTTGCGTCCCAGCGTCTTTACGGTTATGTATCTAAAAAGGGTTAGTGTGTATTTTCAGATATCAGAATAGTGGCGTAAATTGCTAACTATTTCGAGTAAATAATACACAAAACCATAATAAATCCGTTTTGGAGGAGTCGCAAAATGAATTTTGAAATTTTCAACAGAAACATGAAACTATCATTAAAGTTTTTACCATTATTTTTATTATTATTTACTGCAATAAGTGCTTTTTCGCAGACAAAAGAAGGGTTTTCTATTCACGGGAAAGTTCGTGGAATAAAGGACACTACGGTTTTTTTAGCTCACTATTTTGGGTATAATCAGCAAGTTATAAAAGATACCGCCAAAGTTGATGCCCAAGGGAATTTTCATTTTGTTGGGAATAAAACCCTTCCAGAAGGATTATATTTAGTGTCTTTACCGAAAAATAAATACATGGATATAATCATTGGAAACCAAGAATTTTCGTTTGAAACTGACACTGCCAATCTTATCACAAAAATGAAAGTGACAGGCTCAAAAGAGAACGAAACATTTTTTAAATTTCAGCAAGATATGGCGGCAAAATTTGAAGAAATAAAAGCGGCTGAATTAGAAAAAAAAATGAGTAGTTCTCCTTTGGCGATAGTAAAAATTAGAAAAATTCAAGACGAAATTTCTAAATTCCAAAAAGATTGGATTAAATCTACGGATGGAATGTTTGTCAATAAACTTATAAAGGCTTCGCAAGACCCAGAAATTCCCCCTTTTGGAAAACCTTTGATAACAAAAGCTGATTCTTCAGCATTCTACCAATATCAATTCAATTATTATAAAGAGCATTTTTGGGATAACGTGGATTTAACCGATGACCGCTTAATGCGGAGTCCATTTTTACAGAAAAAAATTGAAAGATATTTTGATGATTTAACTGTACAAGCATCTGATTCAATCATAAAATCTTCTGATTTAGTACTGGTTCGTGCCAAAGGGCGTGATGTCCGTCGATATGTGATTTATAAAATTGCAAGTACTTATGAGAATCCGAAAATCTTAGGAACTGACGGTGCTTTCGTTCACATTGCCGAAAAATATTATGTAGGTGAACCAACACTTTGGGATACTTCAACGGTTAGAAAAATGAAGGAAAGGGTAGCAGTTTTAAAACCCCTTTTAGTTGGAAAAACGTTTCCAGATATGTTTTTGACAGATACCGTCGGTACTGAAATTTTGATTCCGAAATTAGTTGCTGACTATACAGTTTTGTTCATCTATGACCCCGAATGTGGTCATTGCCGTGAATCAGCCCCTAAGTTGGCAAAAATGTATCAGGGTCTAAAAACTAAAAATGTGAAAGTAATCGCCGCTTCCATTGATAGAACTCCCTTGAAATGGAAGAAATTTATTAAGGAATTCAAATTAGAAGAGTTGATTCACGGAATTGATATTCATAAAAATCCACAGACAGGGAAAGAAGAATATTATACCGATTTCAAAAATAATTTTGATGTGTATGCAACGCCCGTGGTATATGTGTTAGACAAGGATAAAAAAATTATTGCTAAAAGACTGCCAGTTGAGCAAATTGAAGATTTCGTTGATTTTCATCGTAAGCAATCTGCTCGTGAGAAGGAAAAAATTAAAACTGGAAAATAGTTATTTCGATGTTCGATTTTTGATGTTCGATGTTTGCATTTAGCCGAACATCGAAAACCGAATATCGAACAACAAAACTGAATATTGAAAATCACCATAAAATGCCTAAAATTTTACTTACTGCTTTGTTTTTTTATCTTTCAAATGCTTTCATTCATGCCCAAAGTTATAAAATTGATGGAAGAATAATAGGATTGAGAGATTCAACTTGCTACTTAACCTATTACTACGAAAATCAAAATTTTGTTCAGGATTCCACCGTTGCCAGTTCAGACGGTACCATTGTTTTTGAGGGTAAAAAGCCTCTTAAAGGTGGTATGTATAACGTCATGATTGGTAATTGGCAAAGTTTTGATATATTAATTACAGAACAAAAATTTTCATTCGAAGCTAATATCAAGGACATTTTCAACACCATAAAATTTTTCGGTTCAAGAGAGAATGATTTGTTTTATAGTTATCAGCAAAAGAGCGTAAAGGATGCTTTGAAAATAACAGAATTATCCAAAAAATCTGATTCTGTTTCAATTAATCTTATGTATGGCTTGCAATATGAATCTGCTCTCTACAAAAAGAAATTTATCAATGCTTTCGAAGGTACATTCGCTTCAAAAATCATCAAATCCACTTTAGCCTCAGATATTCCCCATGCTCCAAAATTGGCAAATGGAGATGAAGATCCACTTTGGGGAAACAAATTTTTTGTAGAACATTATTTCGATAATATAGATTTAACGGATGATAGGCTCATAAATACCCCTTTTTTATACCAACCAGTCAAATATTATTTCGACCAATTAGAATTCTTGCCAAACGATTCACTAATTGTTCTGGTTGATAAATTTTTGGGTAAATCTCGCAAGACCTCTCCAATGAGAAAGTATCTGGTTAGTAAATTAGCCAATCAAACTGAAACAAGTAAGGTGATGGGAAGAGATGCTGTTTATGCCCATATCCTAAACCAATATTATATTAACGATTCGTTTTTGTGGGACTCAACAACGGTTCGATTAGTAAAAGTAAGATACAGATTTCTTAAAAATTTGTTGATAGGAAGCAAAATCCCAAATTTAAAGGCAACGGATGTTATGGGGAAGGAGAGGGCTTTGCACGATATGAAATCTGATTATACAATTTTATATATTTATGCCGCTGATTGCGAGCATTGCAAAAATTTTACGCCTCAATTAGTAAAGTTTGTACAAACAAACAAAACGAAAGGTATTGAAGTTTTTGCTCCTATTTTTGGTAATAATCAAGAAACATGGAAAGGCTTTATTAAAGAATTTGGTTCTGAATCGTTTGTAAATGTCATTGATAAAACGGGTAAAGTAAATCTATATCAAGAATTTGACGCACAATTCACCCCAACTATTTATATTTTAGATAAAGACAAGAGGATAATAGGGAAGGGAAATATGAATATTGATACGATGAAGGAAATAATCTTCCAGTAATTTATTGCCCACGGATTTTACGGATTGGACACGGATTTACTAATTTTTTTTGGTTCTTCTACAATTTATACGGGAAGTTACGGAAGTCGTCCTTTTAAAGGACGACTTCCGTATTCGACAAACGAATCCCGTATAAATCATAGTAGAACCAAATTTATTTCGTCAGAACTCTTTAACCTCAAGTTTAAATACAACTACTTTAATTTGGATATAAAAGTAGTTAATAGTGTTTTTTGCACGTACTTTACTTAAACTTAAACCCAAAAATTATGAAAATTGCCGTTTTTAGTACGAAATCTTATGACAAAATTTATCTTGAAAAATACAAGAAGGGAAGTAAGCACACATTCTCCTATTTTGAAACAGCCTTAAACGCTGAAACAACCAATTTAACCATTGGATACGATGGCGTTTGCGTGTTTGTCAATGACAAAATTGATAAGAAAACAATTGAAAATTTAGCAGAAAATGGCATAAAATTAATTGCCTTACGATGTGCGGGGTTCAATAATATTGACCTTGAATCAGCTAAAATTAGTGGACTAAAAGTGGTAAGAGTACCCGCTTATTCCCCACAAGCAGTGGCAGAACATGCGGTTGCGATGATTTTAACCTTGAATCGAAAAACTCATAAAGTGTATAATAGAGTTAGGGAGAGTAATTTTTCTTTGGAAAACCTTACGGGTTTCAATCTTTTTGGGAAAACCGTTGGTGTAGTAGGAACTGGGCAAATTGGTATTGCTTTTTGTAAAATAATGCTTGGCTTTGGCTGTAAAGTTTTAGCGTTTGATATAAAAAAATCAGATGAATTAACAGCATTGGGTGTTCATTATCAATCCTTGGAAAATGTGCTTAAAAGTTCTGATATTGTTTCACTTCATTGTCCTTTAACACCAGAAACCAAACATCTTTTTGACGAATCTTCTTTTTCAAAAATGAAAGATGGGGTCATGCTGATTAACACCAGCAGAGGAGCTTTACTAAAAACCAAAGATGCCATTGTTGCCTTGAAAAAAGGAAAAATTGGCTATTTAGGAATTGATGTTTATGAGCAGGAAGAGCATTTATTTTTCAAAGATTTATCAGAAAGTATTATTCAAGACGATTTAATACAGCGGTTAATTTCATTTCCAAATGTGTTAATTACACCACATCAAGGCTTTTTTACAGAAGAGGCATTAACGCAAATTGCGATTACGACTTTGAAAAATATTTCTGATTTTGAAGAAGGCAAAGATTTAGAGAATGAAGTAAAATTATAAATAAATGGCAGTGAAACATTTCATCCGATTAACCTTTCAAATTTACCAATTTTTTTTCATCCAAAATCTTGATTTCGCTTCCATTTATTTCAATCAAATTATCGGATTTAAAGTCACTTAATGCCCGAATCAAAGATTCTGTAGCAGTGCCAACAACCGAGGCCAAATCGTCTCGAGAAATTTTCATGGCAAAGTTCACTTGATTTTCGTTTTTGTACTTTTTTGATAACATTACCAGTGCATCAGCCGTTCTTTTGCGAATGGAGTTATAAGCTATTTGCGTTAATTGATTTTCTTTTTCTTGAACATTGTTCGCCAACATTTTGATAAACTGATTTGCAACTGACTGATTACGAGTGATTAACTCCAAGAAATCATACTTAGGAATTGCTATGATTTCACAATCCTCCAATGCCTCAGCCGATTCTTTATACTCTGAATTTTCGATAATTGAGATATGTCCAAAAAAATCTCCAGAATTGTATAATCCCGTGATAAACTCCTTACCATCTCGATTAGATTGATAGGTTTTCACTTTCCCATTTTTCAAGAAAAAGAAACGAATTGGCTCATCCCCTTCTGAATATATGATTTGCTTCTTCTTGATGTGGTTCAGCTTTCTATCAACAGAAAGTGAAGACAAATCTGAGTGCTTAGTTGCTTTTTGATAGAATTCTTCAAGTCTTTCATGCGTGTTTTTGAAAGAATTGGTCAAATTTTCAATCTTCTTGAAACGACTTTCGATGGCGTTTAACAACTCTATTTCTTGAAAAGGTTTAGTTAAATAATCATCCGCCCCCATATCCATGCCTTTTCTAAGGTCAGAACGATCAGTTTTTGCCGTTAAAAAAATAAATGGAATATTCTGTAAATCAATATTTTGGCTAAAAATATGTAGTACTCCGTAGCCATCCAAGACGGGCATCATAATATCACAAACTACCAAATCAGGCTTGGTTTTCAATGCGATTTCAACGCCAGATTTGCCATTTACAGCCATGATAACTTTGTAATTAGCCAGTTCTAAAATTTCCGCCGTAGTTTCTCTAATGTCATCGCTGTCTTCTATTAAAAGAATAGTTTTCATATATTTTAAAGGTTTATTTGAACGGTGAAAGTTGTGCCAACGTTGAGTTCACTCTGAACCGATACCGTTCCATTAAGTAAATCTGCATAACGAGCCACAATGTGCAAGCCAAGACCAGTTCCTTGAATATTTGTTACATTTGTTCCTCTGAAAAATCGGTCAAAAAGGTGTTTTTGGTCTTCCCCTGAAATACCGATACCCGAATCAGAAACTTTTAAAATAAATGTATCTAACTGATTATCAATAAATAACCTCACAACTGAATTATCCGATGAAAATTTTAAGGCATTGGAACAGAGGTTGATAATGATTTTTCTCAACATAGATTTATCCAAATATACCTCATCATTTCCAATAATTTCACAATCGAATGTTTGCCCTTTTTTGGTTATACTTTTCAAATCCAGCAAAGATTCTCGGATTAATTCGTCAATGCTGAATGTACTCATCTTAGCTTCTACTCGCCCTTCTTCCAATTTACCAACTGACAAAAATTCTTCTAAAATATCAGTCAGATTTCCCACTGCAGCTTTAATTCTTTGGGTGTGCCGTTCACGTTTATATTGCTCTTCTGTAAGTTGATATTTTTCAATCAATGAAGCTGCCGACTGTATCGTTGTTAAAGGGGTTCGGAATTCGTGAGATGCCATGGAAACGAAACGAGATTTGAGTTCACCTAATTCCTTTTCTTTCTCCAACGCTATCTCCAAATCTTTCTTTGAGATTTCTAAAGATTTCATTGTTTCCACCAAGGCATTTGTTCTGTTAATCACCTCTCTCTCCAAATTTTCATTCAATTTTTCAATTTCAGAATTTTTATTGAGCAAGTCATTTTCCGCTTTTTTCTTAAAAGTTGTGTCGTTAATAAAGGAAATATAATAAGGGGTATCACCTGATTTAAAATGGCTTAAACTAATTTCTATTGGAAAAAGTGAGCTGTCTTTTCTCCGTCCATTCAAGTCTAAACCTATACCCATTGCCCTGGCTTGAGGTTTTTCAGTATAATTAATGTAGGTTTTACGATGACGTTCTCTGAGGTTTTGAGGAATCAAAATATCCAATTTTTGTCCCATTAATTCACCATGTGCATATCCAAAAAGAACATCGGCAAAATGATTTGAAAGCACAATGTCACTGTCACGATTCACCACAATAATTCCGATGGCAGCGTGCATGAATAATGCTTCAAAACGAGATTCTTCATCTCTGCTATTTTGTTCACTTGATTTACGGGCAGTAATATCGTTAATTCTGATAAAATAGTGAGGTTCATCGTTGTGATAAAATAATGAAATTTGTAAAATCCCCCAAAATTCTGTGTTTTTATAAGTTTGAAAAAGGACTTCCTCCGTCCAAATTCTCTCTTTTTTTAGGTTTAATTTCTGTTGAATATGATCATCAGTTGTCAGTTTTACTTTTCTGAATCCGTCAGGATATTTAGCCATAAACTCCTCTAAATTTTCTACTTCCAGCATTTGTAAACCCAACTTATTAACGTATAAAAACTCACCATTAGACGCATTATATACACCCATAAAGGCAGGTGTATCCTCCAAGACGGTTTTTAAAAGGGTAATACTAAACGGAAAATCCATAGAAAAATTCATGATTGCTTGATTAAATATACTGAATAGTGTGGCTATTTCAATTTTTTATTATTTTGTGACATACGGGAATTGATTGAGCAATTGGTACTTTTTCAAATTTCGGGCTTAAATATGGAATGCCCAAATTCATTCCTCTAACAATAAAAAAGGATGCTAATATAAATGAATAAATAGGGAGATATTTGTTAATTTTTTGACGAAGATTTAAAGATAGAAATTTAGGTAAAAGTCCTACTGAAAACATCATTGGGGCAGTTCCTAAACCGAAAAAAGCCATAAAAATAGCTCCTTCAATTGGGGTAGTTGTTGCGGAAGCTCCAGCAAGAGCCATATAGACAAAACCACAAGGCAATAAGCCGTTTAATAGCCCTAAGAATACAAATTTTAGCGGTGATTTAATTTGAAAAACTTTTTTAAAAATAGTCATCAGAATATGAGTTATTTTCTGGAAGGGTTGCAAGGAGATGATTCGATTTGAAACAACGAAACAGAGCATCAAAATACCAATCAAAATGGAAAGTTGTTGCTGGAAACCTGCAATAAAAAGCGTTTTGCCAAAATATCCGAAAACTGCCCCCAAAACACTGTAAGTGAATATTCTTCCAAAATTATAGAGCAATCTACTGATGTTGGCATGAACAAATGAAAGTTTTCCAATGGGCAGAGCAAGGGCAATTGGTCCGCACATTCCAATGCAATGGAAACTACCAGCCAAGCCTGTCATAAAAGCAATTGAAAAGAGGATATTCATGGTTAACGATTTATATAACCTTAGACTTTTATTGATTATTGTATAGTAAATTCATCTTCAAGGTAATATTCCAATCGTCCGTCGGTCCAAGTTGCTTGTACTTTCCAACGTCCTTTTTTTAGTTTTTCGGTTGAATAATTGAAAAGAGAAATTTTATTGATGGGTACGGTAAAATCCAAACCTTTATCGGAAGGGCGGAAGAAAGTCACTTCTCCTTTACTGACAGGCGTTGGGAACCCAATTCTCAAGGCTTGCATTTCGGGTAGGTAGGTCATGGTTTTAATTGATTTGAAGGCAGATGAATTGTTAACTTGATTAATATGCTTTTGATAATCCAATTCCTTTTGATAATAGTCTTTTTGAACTAAATCAACTTTTGCGGTTGCCATTTTATATGCCATTGTGCCTACGAAAGTGGCAAAAAGCACGAAACATAATACGATTGATTTTCCCCAGTTCATTTTGATATTTTTTTGTAATGGCGAACGCTTTTCCAATGCTTTCAACTTAAATAATTTGTCCGATTAACGCTGGCAGGGTTTAAAACCCTGCCAGCGTTGAAACTTTGAATGGATTAAATTTTGGGACAATTGAAAACCTTAAATTGTCAGCACTGAAATGCTATTCGCCCCTATTTCGTCCTTGAAATTTCGTTTTTACAACGTCAATAATTTTGCCGTTTGAAATCACTTCCACTTCTATTTTTATTGAATTTTCCTTCAAATATTTTGTCGGAATAAAGATAAAAAATGAAGACTCTGCAACCTCGCTCGGTTTAACGGTCATAGCTTCTCCTATCATTTTTACTTGACCATTCCCACCTTTTAACCTAAAAGTCAGAGGCATTTTTTCATAACTTTTATTGACCACTTGAACATTATACAGATTGCTAATTGTGCCGTCTTTATTTTCCTGAAACATCAATCCTGGAGCTCTCAGAATTGTGGTTTCGATGGTGCTTCGGGTTGCTAATAAATAACCCAAAACGCCCAACAACGCAACCAAAACAAAGGAATAGGAAGCAATTCGAGCATTAAATTTAAGTTTCTTTTTCTGTTCAATTCCTTCCATTGACGCATAGCGAATCAGTCCCCGTGGCTCTTGAATTTTGTCCATTACTTCATCACAAGCATCAATACAGGCTGTGCAAGCAATACACTCTAACTGCGTTCCGTTCCGAATATCAATCCCCGTTGGACAAACCTGTACACATATTTTACAGTCAATACAAGAACCATGTACCGTCTCATTTTTCTCTAATGCTTTAACTTTTTCAACTTCATTTTGATGCTTTCCTCGGGGTTCACCTCTAATAAAATCATACGCCACAACGATTGATTTCTTATCCAACATTACGCCCTGCAAACGACCGTAGGGACAAACCATAATACAAACTAATTCTCTGAAACGGGCAAAAACAAAGTAAAACGCTCCTGTAAAAATTAGAATGGAAAGCAAGCCAAGAACGTGATTCAAAGGATTATCCAACATGATGGAAAACAGTTCTTTTTTGCCAATAATATAAGCCAAAAACACATTCGCAATCACAAAGGAAAGTATCAGAAAAATGGTGTGCTTGAGTGTTTTCTTCCAGATTTTCTCCTTATTCCAGGGTTGTTCATCTAACCTTCTTTGAGCATTATGGTCGCCTTCAATCAGGATTTCAACTTTACGAAAAAGCATTTCCAAAAATATGGTCTGTGGACAGGCCCAACCGCAAAAAACTCTACCAAATATAACCGTGAACAGGATGATAAAAACAATAAATGTGAGCAATCCGATGGCAACCAAATGGAAATCTTGTGGGAAAAATGTTACGCCCCAAAATATAAATCTTCGTTCTATCACATTAAATAGAAATAGCGGATGTCCACCAATTTCTAACCACGGCAAACCCAACAATAATCCCAACAATAGCCATGAAAAATAGGTACGTAACTTGTAGAAATCTCCCGCCACAATTCGAGGATATATCCAAATTCGCTTGCCTGTTTCTGTCACATTTGAAAGGTGATCTCTAAAATTTGTGGTATCTATTTTTGCTTGTTTCATCTGCGTGCCATCGTTTATTTTGCTGCAGGTTTTTCTAATGTTGCCACCACATATTTATCTCCCTGCGGTGCTTTTGCATTTTCTGGATTCGTTCCTTGGAATCTACTGAGGAAACTCACTAAATGCTGTAATTGAATGGGATTCAAGGTTTTCTTCCATGAAATCATCCCTTTCTCAGGCACTCCCTCCATCAAGGTATGAAAAACCTCTTTCGTTGAACCACCATGCAACCAATATTCATCCGTTAAGTTTGGACCAACGCCTCCTTGTCCTTTATCGCCGTGACAGGCAACGCAATTTTTAGCATAAATCTTTCCCCCTGTTTCAACCGATTTGGCATCTGTTAACACAATTACGTTGTCTTCGTTAATTGAATTAGCAAATTTTTTCATATAAACAATATTTGCTTGGTCGGCTTCCACATTTTCTTGAGCATATTCAGTCGTCATTATCTGACCATCTCCTACCACATGATACATGATCATATAAGAAACTGCAATCACAATTGATGAATAAAATAGATACATAAACCACGGTGGCGTTGGATTATCTAATTCCGCAATTCCGTCATAAGTATGTTCCATTACCAAATCTTTTTCCATTGATAATGGCTTCAAACTGAATATTTTTTGCATAAATGTTCGGTCTTCGAGAGCTTTTTCAAGGACAATATTTTTCTCTTCTTTCGGTAATAATGACTTTACAAACCCTTGTAAAGTGAAGGCAATTACCAATAAAACTAAGGTCATAATTGCCATTGCTCCAATGAGAATCATCTCATAAAAAGTAGGTCCAGCATTAACAGAACCTAATATTGAGGCATTTATTGAATAATTAATCAGTAAAAGTGGAAGTATGAATAGCTTTTTCATTGGACTGTATTTTGGTCTTCGTTGAGGGGTAAATGGCTCATATAGTTCAGGTGTTTCTTATCCACAATGAATAAATAAGTCCCCACTAAAATGAAGAATATGAAAAATATGAGGAGCGAAGTAATCATCGGAATATCCGCTCCTTGAACTTTATCTAAAAATTGTCTAAACATGGTTTTGTTTTGGTTATAAGTTGGAACGCATGAAGAAATTAGACCAATAATCACTGTCCTTTTTTAATGTCCGTTCCTAATCTTTGTAAATAGGCAATTAGGGCTATGATTTCTCTATCGGATTTTACTTTGATGTTTTCCTTTGCTAAGTTTTCAGCAATTCCTTTTGCTTGCTCTGTCAAATCACTTTCTGCGTGATTGATGGCGTAATCATCATAAGGAACGCCCAAGGTTTTCATCGCTCTTATTTTATCTTTCGTGCTTCCAGTATTCAACTTTTGTTCAATCAAAAACTCATAAGGAGGCATAATTGACCCTGGCGACATTGATGTTGGGTCTCTCATGTGTTGGAAGTGCCACGAGTCGGGGTACTTTCCACCTTCTCTGTGCAAATCAGGGCCAGTACGTTTTGAACCCCAAAGAAATGGATGATCATACACAAATTCACCTGCTTTTGAATATTCTCCGTATCGTTCAGTTTCTGACCTAAATGGACGAATCATCTGACTATGACACGATACACAACCCTCACGAATATACAAATCTCTACCTTCCAATTCTAAGGGTGTATAAGGTTGCACGGCAGCAATTGTTGGAATATTTGACTTAATCATAAACGTTGGAATAATCTCAATAACGCCCCCAATTCCGACCACCACAAACGACCAAAATAATAGTTGTAAAGGTCTTCTCTCCACCCATCTGTGCCAGTAAGTATCAGTGCCTTGCGGGACAAAAATCTTCTCCATCGCAGGAGCTTGTGCGGGTTCGTTGGCTATCAACTTACCTATCAGCATCGTTTTGAAGATATTATACGCACCAATTAAAGCCCCAGACAAATACATTAATCCTCCCAAAGCACGTAACATATACATGGGAATTACTTGAAGAGTGGTCTCCAAAAAACTCGCATATTTCAAATTCCCTTCAACGGTAAATTCTTTCCACATCATGCCTTGTGTAAATCCTGAAATATACATTGGAACCGCCCAAAACAGGATTCCCAAAGTGCCTAACCAAAAGTGAGCGTTCATCAATTTTTTAGAGAACATTTCTCTTCCGTACATTTTAGGAATGATATAATAAATGGTTGCAAATGAAAGGAATCCGTTCCAACCTAACGCCCCAACGTGTACGTGAGCAGGAATCCAGTCTGTGTAGTGGGCAATGGCATTGATATTCTTGAACGATAAAAGTGGTCCTTCAAAAGTTGCCATTCCGTAGGCAGTAATTCCAACCACCATCATTTTCAATCTTGGGTCTTCTCTGACTTTATCCCATGCACCACGCAAAGTCAATAATCCATTAATCATACCACCCCAAGAAGGAGCAATCAACATGACTGAAAAAACCGTTCCCAGCGACTGAGCCCAATCTGGCAAACTCGTGTAAAGTAGATGATGAGGTCCCGCCCAGATATACAAAAATATCAATGACCAGAAGTGTAAAATTGACAATTTATATGAATAAATTGGGCGATTTGCCATTTTGGGTAAATAATAATACATCAACCCCAAGAAAGGCGTTGTCAAGAAAAATGCCACTGCATTATGACCATACCACCATTGCACCAAAGCATCTTGAACTCCCGCATAAAGTGAGTAACTCTTTGTTAAAGAGACTGGTATCGCCAAAGAATTGACTACATGAAGCAATGCAATTGTTACGAAAGTGGCAATATAAAACCAGATGGCTACATATAGGTGTCGCTCCCGACGTTTGATAATTGTACCAAACATATTGATTCCGAAGATTATCCAGATTACGGTAATGGCAATATCAATGGGCCATTCCAATTCAGCGTATTCTTTGGAGGTACTCATACCCAAAGGTAAAGTAATAGCCGCAGCCACAATGATGGCTTGCCAACCCCAAAAGTGAATTTTTGATAATAAATCGCTATATAAACGAGCTTTGCAAAGACGTTGGAGCGAGTAATAAATTCCTGCAAAAATGGCATTTCCCACAAAAGCAAAAATCACGGCATTGGTATGCAAAGCTCGAATCCTGCCGAAAGTAAAATACTGCGTTATGTTTGCTGCGGGCCAAAAAAGTTGTGTAGCGATTAATAGGCCAACCAACAAACCCACAATGGCAAAAATGATAGATGCAAGGGCAAAATTCCGAACGATTTTATTGTCGTATTCAAAATGTTCAACGTTCGTTTTGGGTATTGTATGAGAGGTATTTTCAAGAGAATCTATCATCGCTTTAATTTTGGTTTGATTTTTCTAATTGATTTGTTTTAAGGGCTTTACAGCGACCGCATTCTTTTTCACATTTGCATCGTTTGCTTTCAAAATTTGTTGCGATTTGAATTTGATTTTTCATGGTTTTATTTGTTTATTTTTGTTTCATCTTCTAATAAAATTCTCATGGCGGGGGTATGTAAATCATCATTTTGACCTTTTGACATCGACCAAAAAAAGGCTCCCAAAAATCCTAAAGCCATCAGGAGGCTTACTCCTATCATAAAAAAGATAATATTCATTCGTGAAACTATTAAAGGATTTGATAGTACAAAATTGAATAAATTTGGAAGAATGAGACATGAGTAGAATCAGTGGAAGAGTTAGTATTTGTCAGTTTGAAAAATGACGAAAGTCATAATTATAAAAACAAATCCATTACGATTGATTTATAAAATGCAAGAATTAACTTAAAAGTTGAAATGCCATGACTGTTGTCTTTTAAAGTATAGGAATATTAATGAGGAAGTTTTGAAAAACTTTTGATAAACTAAATACCCTCAAGATTCGTTTATTTAGAAAATACAACCAATGAAGTACCTTTTTTTAATTTTATCTATTCCACATATACTTTTTGCTCAGAAAGATTCGCTTTTATATAAAATGTCATGTGCTGATTTTATGAATCTGCCAGAAGTGAATAGACCGATTGATGCAAAAAATCCCAATAATGCACTATTTGATGCTGCACTTTTTCACCTAACCAATGAACAAAGGGTAACTCACAAGTTGCCTAAATTCATCTACTCCTTTGCCTTGCACAAAGCAACTAATGGACATTCAGAGGCGATGATTAACCAAGATTTCTATAATCATGAAAACCCATATAGTCCAGCCAATAGAAAATTAACAGATAGAATCTTCTTATACACTTGGGAGTTTAAAGAAATGGCAGAGAACATTGCTCAACATGACATTTTGGGAGGGAAAGATGATAAATACTGTTTTCAAATACCCAGAAACAGTCAAGATTATGTATTTTTGGATTGTGAAACGAAGAAAGCTTTACCGATGAAAACTTACAGAGAGTTGGCTTATTCGGTAGTTAATGGCTGGATGAATTCACCCCACCATCGAGAAAACATTCTTAATCCTGGCTTAAAATTTTTGGCTTGTTCGGGTAGATTTTCCAAAAATCCATTCAAAACGAATAGAAGCCCCTTTGCCCGATTGACCCAAGATTTTGGTGGATGAAGAATTTGAGATAAAAATATTTATTTTTAGTAAAAACACTCATCCAATTACTTAGAAGTAAGCATATTTTTTTAGTATATTTGTAAATATCCTCCTTCCATCATCCCTCTAATCATTACAATCACAAACTAAAAGTACAGATTTTAAAAAAAATTATCTCTTTTAGCTAACTAAATCATTGGTAATTAAGCAATTATCTTGTAAATGAATTCATGTTTCTAAAAAGATACAAACTATAAAGCTATAACGAATGAAATTAACTTTTTGGGGAGCAACAAGACAGGTGACAGGTAGTATGTATTTACTCGAATTAGATGATGAGTATAAAATTCTAATTGATTGTGGAACAAATATGGAACGAGACCTTGACTATGGACAGCCCGTTACCAATAAAGCATTTTTCCCTTTTGAGGCATCACAAGTAAATTTGGTTCTCCTCACCCACGCACACATAGACCATTCTGGGAATATTCCCATGCTTTACCGAGAGGGATATGAAGGGCAAGTTTTATGCACTTCTCCTACGGCAGAACTGTCAAATTTATTACTCCATGATTCAGCAAATCTGAACTTAAGAAAAATTAAGCAGGCAGAAGGAGACAGTAAGAAAAAGAAGAAAAAGATGGATAGATTACTCGTAAAGGGTGATTTATACCTCCAAAAAGACGTTGAAAATGCCATGGCTAATTTTGTCTCCATTCGGTTTAATCAGCGTTTCAAGGTTTCGGATACGGCATGGGTAACGTTTATTCCTGCTGGACATTTGTTAGGAGCCGCTCATATAGTGCTTGAAGTAAAAGAGAACGGTAAGATGAAAAGTATTTGCTTTTCGGGTGACATTGGTCGTAATAATTATCCGCTTCATATTAATCCATCCGCTGAAGTTCCTGAGGTTGATTACTTACTTTGCGAAACAACTTATGGAGCAAGATTACACGAGGATAAACAATCTCCCGAAGATGCCCTCGGTGATGTTATTCAACGTACTTGTATTGATATTCCTGGTCGTTTAATTATTCCTGCTTTCTCGGTTGGACGCACACAAGCATTGCTTTTTACGTTGAGTAAACTTTATACTGAGAGAGGATTCCAACCGATTAAAGTGTTCAGCGACAGCCCATTAGCGTATGCTTCAACGAGAATTTATCAAAAGAATTTGAAGCAATTAAATAAAGAAGCTCAGGATTTCCAGAGCGAAAATGAAACGCTTTTCGACTTTGAAAATTTACAATACATCCAATCCGAAAAGTCGAGTAAAGCCATTTCAAATTATAATGAGCCTTGCATAATTATTTCAGCATCAGGCATGATTTCGGGTGGTAGAGTTGAACAACATATCGCTACAAACATTAACAATCCTTATTGCACCATACTTTTAGTGGGTTATGCTTCCGAAGGAACACTCGGATGGAGATTAATGAATGGACAAAAAACCCTAAAAATTAAGGACGTGGAGCATAAGGTACTGGCAAATGTGGAAAAAATTGATGTTTTCTCTGGCCATGGCGACCAAAACGATTTATTGAATTTTGTAAGGAAACAATCCAAAGAAAAGCTCAAAAAAGTGTTTTTAATTCATGGTGAAATGGAAAGTATGGGTGTTTTCAGAGATGCTTTGGAAGATGAAGGTTATCCAAACGTTGAAATTCCAGAATATGGACAAATGTTTGAATTATAGTTTTTGAAGATTTTACGGAAGGCTTCGCTTTGAGCGAAGCCTTCCGTTTTTAAACTCTATTTTTTGGATTTACTATAAATTTTGTGAAAAGAACATCAAACATCGAAAAACAATAAACGATTTTAATGTATGCAAACAACCTTAATCACAAACGATGCGGTCGTGTTCGGAATTCTTCTCGGAATCATTTACTTCACTTTTTATACCTCCTCCCTCCAAAACCGTTTTTGGCAAAAATTTTACCTTTTTTTCCCAAGTATTCTAATTTGTTATTTTATCCCAGGCTTACTTAATTCTTTCAATATAATTTCGGGTGAGGATTCAAAATTATACGATGTTGCTTCCAAGTATTTACTACCCGCTTGTTTAGTTTATTTTACAATAAGCATTGACTTTCAAGCACTTAAAAGATTAGGACCAAAAGCAATTATTGTTTTTTTAGCGGGTTCTCTGGGCGTAATGGTCGGTGGACCCGTGGCTTTATGGATTGTAAAAACCATAAGTCCAGAAACTGTTTCAGGAGATACTTGGCGTGGTTTAGCCACTATTGCAGGAAGTTGGATTGGTGGAAGTGCAAATCAAACTGCTTTGAAAGAGGTTTTCAACCCATCGGCTGAAATATTTTCTCAAGCCATTGCCGTGGATGTTCTTACGGCAGAATTATGGTTGGCATTATTACTTTTTGGGGTAAGCAAAGCCACTCAAATTGATAAATGGATGGGGGCTGATACCAGTGCAGTTGATGAAATTAGGGAGAAAATTGAACAAGAATACGCTGAAAACCAACGAATTCCAAGTTTTAATGATTTATTGTTAATTCTCTTCGTAGGTTTCGGAACTACCGCATTGGCTCATGTATGTGCTGATTTAATTGTTCCTTTTATTGGTAATAATTTTCCGAATCTAAAGAAATTCAGTTTAACTTCATCCTCTTTTTGGGTGATTTCTTTAGTCACACTTTTTGGGTTGTTTTTATCACAAACTCCTGCCAGAAATATAGAAAAGGTAGGTGCATCTAAGTTTGGTAGTATTTTTTTATTTATTCTTATTGCAACCATTGGAATGAAGATGAATGTTATCACAGTTTTTGAAAAACCACAATTATTTTTGGTTGGAATTATTTGGATGTTTTTTCATGCTTCATTTACGTTGATTGCGGCTTATTTCACAAAAGCCCCTTATTTTTTCACGGCCGTTGGTTCGCAAGCCAACGTTGGTGGTGCGGCTTCAGCATCAGTGGTGGCAGCAGCATTTCATCCCTCTTTGGCTTCTGTGGGCGTTTTATTAGCTATTTTAGGATATGCTTTAGGAACTTACTTAGGCTATTTAACTGGGCTAATGATGCAGTGGGTAATGTTGGAATGAGGCTCTTACATTTTGGTGTATTTCTCTTTGAAAATAAATCCAAGATTGAGGTATTTTCCCTAAATGATGTAAATAAAAGGTATCAATTAATCCAATAACAATACTTACCGCTAAATAATTGATTTCTAAACAACTTTACGACTATTTAGATTATCTTTTTTGAAGATATGAACGTAATTTTGTACCTATTGAAACATTACTATAATCTTTGGATAGAAACTGTTGAAGATTTCCATCATTAAATTAATAAAGTGAAAAATATTCGTAATTTTTGCATAATAGCACATATTGACCATGGCAAAAGCACCTTGGCTGATCGATTAATTGAGTTTACTGAAACTGTTCAAAAACGCCAGATGCAAGCCCAGTTGCTTGATGATATGGATTTGGAACGTGAAAGAGGAATAACCATTAAGTCGCACGCAATCCAAATGAATTATATTTCTCATGGAGAAAACTATGTTTTCAATTTGATTGATACCCCCGGACACGTTGATTTTTCCTACGAAGTCTCCCGTTCCATTGCAGCTTGTGAAGGTGCATTGTTGATTGTGGACGCAGCACAAGGCATTGAAGCTCAAACCATTTCAAACTTATTTTTGGCTTTGGGACATGATTTAGAAATTATTCCAGTACTCAATAAAATTGACCTACCTGGGGCAATGATTGAGGAGGTTAAAGATCAGATTGTAGATTTATTGGGTTGCACCCGTGATTCAATTATTCACGCTTCTGGTAAGGCTGGCATCGGTATTGAAGATATTTTAGAAGCCGTTATTCATCGAATTCCAGCCCCCAAAGGAGATCCAGATGCACCGTTACAAGCCTTAATTTTTGATTCAGAATTTAATTCATACCGTGGAATTGAAGTAATATTTCGTGTTTTTAATGGCACAATTAAAAAAGGCGATAAAGTGAAATTTGTTGCCACAGGAAAAGAATATTTTGCGGATGAAATTGGTACACTTCGATTTGAAAAAGAACCTAAAAATTCAATTAGTACGGGTGATGTAGGCTATTTAATTTCAGGTATTAAAGAAGCAAAAGAAGTTAAAGTTGGTGATACGATTACCCACCGTGACCGTCCATGTAAAGATTTTATTGAAGGGTTTTCTGAGGTAAAACCAATGGTATTTGCCGGTATTTATCCCGTTGAAACCACAGACTTTGAAGATTTACGTGATGCGATGGGAAAACTCCAATTAAATGATGCTTCTTTAGTTTGGGAACCCGAAACTTCAATGGCATTAGGTTTTGGTTTTCGTTGCGGATTCTTAGGGATGCTTCACATGGAAATCGTTCAGGAGCGTTTGGAACGAGAATTCGATATGACCGTTATTACAACCGTTCCCTCGGTGAAATTCAAAGTTGTTTTGACCGATGGCGAAGAGGTTTGGGTATCGGCTCCCTCTGAACTGCCAGAACCCAATTTGGTTAACTACATAGAGGAACCCATCATTAAAGCTCAAATCATCACGAAAGCCGATTACGTTGGTCCAATCATGAAATTGTGTTTGGATAAAAGAGGAAGCCTGAAAAATCAGATTTATTTGACCTCCGATCGGGTGGAATTATCTTTTGATTTGCCACTTTCAGAGGTAGTATTTGATTTCTTCGATAAATTGAAAACAATTTCTCGAGGTTACGCTTCCTTGGATTATGAATATAAAAACTATGAAATCGGTGAAATGGTGAAGTTAGACGTAATGTTGAATGGGGAAACCGTAGATGCTCTCTCAGCCATTGTTCACCGTGACAAGGCGTATGAATGGGGAAAACGTTTGTGTGAAAAACTCCGTGAATTATTACCGAGACAACAATTTGATATTGCTATTCAAGCTGCCATTGGTCAAAAAATTATTGCTCGTGAAACCGTTAAAGCCGTTAGAAAAGATGTTACCGCAAAATGTTACGGTGGTGATATTTCCCGAAAACGTAAATTATTAGATAAGCAAAAGAAAGGTAAGAAGCGAATGCGACAAGTGGGAAATGTAGAGATTCCACAGTCGGCATTTATGGCGGTTTTGAAATTAGATTAATCATAAAAAAGCCTCTGGATTCGTTTTCAGAGGCTTTTTTATATACCATTCTCATTGGCAAATCTAATCATCTCAGGGGTTGTACTTGTACCAATTTTGAAGTGAACGTTTCTACGATGCGTTTTGATGGTATGATAACTCAAATTCGTTTTATCAGCAATTTGATAAGAATCTAAACCGTCTCTGACAAATCGCATAATTTCTATTTCTCGTTCAGTTAAAGAATATTTTTTAGAGATATTTTCTTGATTTATAGGCTCAGATGCTTTGGTAATAGATTCATCGAAAAAAACGTTTCCTTCCATCACTGTTTTAATGGCTCGCAATAAGTCTTTTTTGGAAGTATTTTTAAGCATATATCCGTGTACCCCTACTTTTTTAGCTTCTTTCAAAAGTGTAAAGTCGTCGTACATTGTTAGAAAGATGATTTTTATTTTTGGGTAATTTTTAACGATAATTTCCGCTAATGCTATACCGTTGCCATCTGGAAGATTTATGTCTAAAAAGAGGAGTTCCGGGGATGTTTTTTGGATTTCATAAAGCAGATTTTTCGCCTCAAATACTTGCCCAACAATTTCAATTTCGGGTTCTGAACTCAACAAACTTTTTACCCCGTCGTTAAATAATTGATGGTCGTCAATCAGCAGAATTTTTGTCTTTATGTTTAGGGTTAGTGTCATAAGGGATTTCAATCGCAATCAGAGTGCCTCTATTTGATGAGTCTTGACTCATTTTGCCACGTAAATAATTCACTCGCAAAGTTATATTATTCAAGCCAATTCCTTTGATTTCTTCGTTATTAAAAAATCCAATTCCATTATCTTCTACCGATAGATAAAGAAAATTCTCAAAATAGATTAGTTGTACTTCGATATTACTTGCTTTGGCGTGTTTCAAGGCATTATTTAATAATTCTTTGACAATTCTGAAAATACTCAATTCCGTTTCCCAGTCCAATTTTCTTTCGATTCCAGAAGTAATCAAATGAATAATTTTTTTGCTGTTATTTAAAGAAACGAATTCCTGTACCGCTACTTTTAGCCCTTTTTCTAAAAACAAAACGGGCATTAGATTATGCGAAATAATCCTTAAATCTACTACGGCTTTATCGGCATAATTCATTTCTATAATTAATTGATTATCAAAGGTTTCATTACTTTCTGAGAGTTTATTTTTTAGCATTGAAAGCGTACTTCCTAAATCGTCGTGCAAGTCTTGGGCAATTCTTTGACGTTCTTGTTCTTGCGAGGATATTATCTTACTTGCCACCAACTGCCTTTCTTCGCCTAATTTTCTTTCGGCTTCTCGTTTTTCTTCAGTAAACTGATAGACTAAACCAAAACCAAAAACCAAGATTTCAAAAATTGTGATGTAATAAAGCAAATCATACACGAAGATATATAGAGGTAATAATTTTAGTGAAATTATCAATAAATACAACAAAGCCGTAATGCCTGGAATAGTGGCCATCAAATAAATTTTAGCCGTTTTTTCTTGCTGATATAATGCCCAACCAGTTGTAAATAAAATAAAAATTCCTAATATTATCAAAGAAGTTCTACTGATGATTGGTATTATTTCGGAGATGGGGAAAATAAAATTAGACACCGCCAAAATCACGTAAATGGCACACACAATTAAGATAATTTTGGTGCTTTTTTTGGACAAAATCTTATCAAAAGCCAAGAAATTGCTAATGAAAAGTATGTGAAGCACAGCACTAATGATGGTTGCAGACTGATACAATTGTGCCACGTGTATGTAAGAATTATCAAGCAAATCAGAGAGATAGCCATAAGCACACAAATAAGAGAACAAAACTGATAAAATATAGGCAGCATAATAGCCATAGATAGGCTTGGAGTCATTGTAGAAAAGAATAAACCCTATGATAATGGCTAATAGTAAAAATCCCATCAAAATACCAAATTCCAAATGGGCATTTCTGATTTTTTTGGCATTCGTTTTAGCATCATATAAATGAACAATTCCCTTGGCAATACCATTTTCGGGGTCGGCTTTTATTCTTAGGAAAATGCAATATTTTTGATTTCTTTGAGCTTGAAGTGGGTAGTAAAAATTTATTTCACCCAGTGGTCTATTTATAGTCTTTACAGTATCACTGAGCAAGTATTTTTGAATTAAAGTATCGTTTTGAAATACGTAACAGTCAGCCTTTTCCAAGAATACTTGATTGAGGTATAGTACAAAATGGGGATTACTTTTATTTTCATTTTTAAGGTCAAACATCAACCAATTTTCATCTTTTGAACTACCAAAATTAGCCACCGTTTCTTCTAATTTTTTGAATTGATTTTTCAGTAAAATTAGTTCTTGATCATCCTTAAATTTTAGGTTTTTTGCCGTGAATAAATATCCACTTAAATCTGATTCAATCGTATTTTTAGACACAACAAAAGGTACATTTTGTTGGGCTAAAAGGCGATTGAATTGCCCCATTATAAGAAAAATAACAACTATTTTTTTCATTTCACAAAGTTATGTAGAATAATACGATAAATAAATTACCTCCTAAGAGGTATTCTTTTGAAAAATTAATAGGATGAAATTTGTAGTATAAATTTATCTCAAAAGCGAATTTACAACTATGTTAAAAATTACTTTACTTTTACTTATTTTTATCACTCTAATTTCTTGTAAAAAAGAAGATACGACTCCCGAGCTACCTCAAATTGCTGCAAAAATTGCGGGTACTTACAAACTTTCAAAGTTACAGACCATTTCTGGTAAAGACGTTATATCCACCGCAACGGGCAATGCAACCATCACCGCCAAAGATGTCACTATGGCAAGTATGTATTTTGGGTGTTATACCCATGCACCAATCTTACGCTGAATGGCAATTTTAGGTGAATTATTGTTCATTAATTATCAATAGCAAATAACGAAAAATGGAAATTTAAGATTATTTAATGCTTAATTTATACACAAAATCAAAACAAAAAATCAAAACAAAAATGAAAAATTATAGAAACTATTACTCTTTAGCTCAAAAAATATTGCTTGTTTTTTTATGCTCATTTACTTCTTATCAATCTTTTGCAGGGGCGTGTAATTGCGTTTGTTGCAGGTGTGATTACAACCGGGCTTGTGGAGGAAGAATCACATCGGGTCAAAAAATATATTCACCCGTGAAATATTCTGATATGAATCTCTTAAATCTAAAACCCATTGCCGAAAAATCAGTTGCGGCAACCAATGCTTCTATTACGATAACGCAATCTGATTATCAAAATATCGCACAAAATGGTAATTCATGGATAGATTTTAGTGGTTCTGGTGCTTCTTTTTCGATGAATATTGGCACAGCAAACTCTTCAAGTCCTCAAACTTTTACATTACCGAGCAACTTACTGACCTATTTTAATAATTATGGTCGTTTAGATTTTATTAATGAGTCTTCGTTGGATGCTGGTTTACGGATTGAAGATGCAGATGTTGTAGCAAGGAGAACGCTGATTGACCAAGCTGAAAATACCATTTCTAAGTATTTTCATGTGGATATTGCGAATGATGGCGTATATGTTTTGGGTACAAGTTGGGATATGTACGATGAAGCCGATGATAATTTTGATGAGGAAGCAGATTATGAATTTTTGGATGCCCCATTAGCTTTGAATGATGTGATTACTTCAATAATTGAAGAAAAAAATTATGATGATAATCTGTGCCTAACCCAAGAAAAGGAAACGAAAACAGTCAATGGTTATGGCTCGCTCGTATTGCCAAATGGCAGTTCGGTTGCTTGCCTGAGAATGAGTATTATAGTGGAAAGACGAACCCGTACACTTACACAAGCAACTAATAATGTATCCTTCTCTGATTCCTCCATTCCAGTTTCAATATCCAATGCTATCGCATTTGTTACCAAACAAGGACATTATTTTCAAGCCCTTACTTCTACCGTTTCGGGTACAGCCGCTCTGACACTACCAACGTATCGCTTCGTACAAGCAACCAATACCTTAGAAGAAGGAAATAATGTAAAAGTTAATAATGACAGCAAAGCCGTTTCAATCAATACTACCGATACCCCTCCACATCCTTCATCAATTTTAGATATTCAGAGCGAAAACAAAGGCGTTTTGATACCCAGAGTTACCCAAGCTAATCGCCCTGCAAATCCTGCTGATGGATTAATTATTTATCAAATTGATGGCACAAAAGGGCTTTATGTTTATATCAGTGGGTTGGGTTGGAAAAAATTGGCTGTTGAGTGACTTTTTTAATAGCGTGAAAAATTTAAATATAAAATTTTCTTAAGAACTACTGAAACAAATAATCAATGATAAACAAACTAAAAATCACAGTAATCATTTTTACTTTTTCACTTTTTGCCATAAATCATTCCATTTGGGCAATGGGAGGGCAAAAATGTAAAGAAGAAGCTGGCAGTGGTATAGTGAGATGTGGCTGTGGTGGTTGCCGTATTGCAGCTTCCGAACTCAATTATGCTAAAAAGCAAACTTTTAGTATGGAACTACTAAACCTAAAACCAAATGTCAATCTTCAAAACTCGGTTGCTTCAACCCAATCAGCCATTACGATTACCCAAGCTGATTTTCAAAATTTGGCGGCGGTGGGTAATTCTAATTTGAGTTTTGGGGACTCCAATAGTCCAATTACGATGAATGTTGGTCAAGCATCCAGTTCAGCCCAAACTTGGACTTTACCAGCTAACCTTTACGAGATTTTTGATTATGGACAAAGAGAGGACTTTATTTCACCTGATTCTTCGGCCTTCATACCTCCTGCGGGAACTACCCACGTGATGAAAAGTCTCGTAGAAACTACCGAAGGATTAGAAGCAGAACTCTACCAAAACTTTAAGATTACAGCAAATACCGTCGATTATTTGGGTTCTGATTTTGACTACATCACTGCCCCTGACGATGATTTTTCAGCCGAACCAGACTTTAAATTCATAGATGTGCCTTTGTCTTATACTGATAACTATTCAAGTACGATAGAGAAATTTAATCCTGTGGTGAATGGAGCATTAAATAAAGAAGTGAGCAACGCCGTAGTCGATGGATGGGGAACAATAGCAACCCCCGATGGCACGTATAACTGTTTGAGAATCAAATATAACGTCAGTAAATTTAAGCGAAATCTTATTACTGACCCCTACATAACTGATGGTTCGGAAGTTCGTTACCAATGGATTTCGAGCAATGGTTTTTCGTTTACCGCAACGGTTGTTTCTGAAAATATGATTACTCATCTGGCAACTTTGGATAACTGTTTGCTCACAAAAATAGTAGCCACAAATACGCTTTCGGAGCAAACAGACGTAAAACTCAATAATAACAGCAAAGGAGTAACCATAAATAACGATGATGACGAAGCCGACCCATCGGCAATTTTAGATATAAAAAGCAATGATAAAGGAATATTGATTCCGAGAGTAATGCAAGCTAATCGCCCCGTAAATCCTGCTGATGGATTAATTATTTATCAAATTGATGGCACAAAAGGGCTTTATGTTTATATCGCTGGAACAGGTTGGCTTAGATTAGCGACTGAATGATTTTTAAAGTGAATCGTTGAAAATTATTCCACCCTCAACGATTCACTTACCTTAATGGCAAATTTTAACAGACTATTATTCCCGTGTAAATTAAGCTTTTTACAAATGTTTGCACGGTGATTTTCAACGGTTTTTGTACTGATAAAATTTTCATCCGCTATTTGTCGAGTCGTTTTTTGGTTAGCGATTGCTCTCAGAATTAGTTTCTCCATTTTGGTTAATTCTCCAATTAATTCGTTGCTTTCATTTAAGAAAAATGATTTTTTTGTAGCATCTACCGAGACATAGTTTTTGCCCTCAAATACCGCCCTGACAGCATTTACCAAATCATTTACCGCATCATCCTTGAACACATATCCATGTATTCCCAACGCCATAGCTGCCCGAATGATATCCGCATCTTTGTGCATACTAAGGATGATGACCTTGATAGTTGGATAGTTTTTTATCACCAATTTAGCCACTTCTATTCCATTCAAAATCGGCATATCTAAGTCTAAGGTTGCTACATCTGGCTGTAAATTTTCAATTTTTTCAAAGGCTTGCTGACCATTTACCACCGTGTCTAAAACTTCAAATTCAGCTTCTTCGGCAAGGGTATCTTTGAGTCCTTTCAGAAATAGAGGGTGGTCGTCAGAAATAATAATTCTAATCTTTTTCATGTTTTTACAGGTATATTAATGGTGAATTGCGTTCCTTTTTGATGTTCAGATTCTATCGAAACCCTTTCTTTCATCAACGAAACTCTCTCTTTGATTCCTAATAATCCTTGCCCCATTTTGGCTTTTCCTTGATCAAATCCTTTACCATTATCTCGAAAATTTATTTGCAATTCCCTGGCTTTTTCTTCAATATTAATGTCAATTTTTGTGGCCTGAGCGTGTTTAAGGGAATTATTAAAACTTTCTTGCAAAATGCGATAGACGTTGATTTCTAATTCTTTTGGAATTAATCCATCAATAGAATCTGACATTTTAAGGATTATTTTTATAGAAGTTGAAACTCGCATTTTTTCAACCAATGACTGAATCGCCACGGTGAGTCCCATCGTGTTCAAAATTGGTGGAGTTCGGTAGTCCAAACATCTTCGCTTTCTGAAAACAAGGACGTAAAACTCAACAACGACAGCAAAGGCGTTACGATAAATGTTGATAATGACAACGCTCATCCATCGTCAATTTTGGATGTCAAAAGTGATTCTTTAGGTATCTTGATTCCACGCATTATTAAGGCAAACCGTCCAAAATCGCCCGCAACGGGGCTTTTGGTTTATCAAATTGACAATACGCCAGGATTTTATTATTTTGATGGGAGTGGGTGGAGAGTTTTGGGGTCAAGTCCTTCGGCGAGAATTGCTGCTGCGGAAAATACAGAAACAGGAACCAATCAATTGGTAAACGGTATTAAGTTTATCAAATTTGAAAATCCACAAGACAATCTTGAGAATTTAGTGATTCAGATTCAACCAGAAGGTGATTGCAATGGGGTTTATATCTCTCAGAAAACCAAGGAGGGCTTTTGGGTGAAGGAATTACAAAAAGGTAAATCGAATGTGAAGTTTTCTTGGAAAATCAACTAAAATTACCTCCTAAGAGGTATATTTTGAGAAAGTTCACAAGATTAATTTTGTAAAAAAACTATTTGATTATTCATGAAAAATTGGAGTTGGTTAATAAGTGGCATATTATTTGGTTTATCGTTTCCATCTTTTGACCCATTTCCAACGGGTATTTTGGCATGGGTTGCTTTTGTGCCTTTTTTGTTAGCCAATCGTGAGCAAAAGATTTTAAAAATTTATTTGTTACAAGCCAGTTTGTTTGTAATCGTAGCTCTTTTGGTGGATGTATGGTGGGTGGGATATTACAGTTTTGAGGCTTATTTGTTCTGTGTCTTTTCGCAATTTCCTTTTTTAGTGTTGCCCTTATTGGTTTTTTATGTGGTGAAAAATAGGTTTTCATGGGAAAAGGCATTAGTCCTGCTACCTTTTGTTTGGACATTGGCAGACTACTTAGCTCAGATATCACCACACGGTTTGCAGGTGTATTTACTCCCATACACACAAGCAAATAACACTTGGCTCATTCAATTTGCGGATACTTTCGGAATGTGGGGCGTAGGCTTTTGGGTGATAATGATGAATAGTTTGGTATGTATTTTAATAGACAAAAGAAATACAAAAAACTATCTCTATCCAATAATTTGGCTGATTTTACCTTTGAGTTATTCCTTTTGGGTAACGAAACTAAACCCTAAAAGCGTCATTGGCTCTGATAATCGAACCTCAAAAGTTTCTTTAATTCAGACCAATTTGGATAGTTATTCAAAGGACTCAATGAAAGTTCAAAAAACATTTGACCAAATTGTTTCACTGTCAGATTCAGCCGTTAGAACCAATCATCCAGATTTAATTGTACTGCCCGAAGCTGCCATAACAGTACCTTTATTTCAAGACACGAGTCTATTTAATTTTACTAAAAAAGCTATCTCTGGGTGGCAAACATCAGTGGCTATTGGTTATGTAGAATATCCTAATGCATCAAAAAGAAATATTTTCAGAAACAATGCCTTAGTTTTTACGCCACAGTTAGCCACATTTTGGGATTCTTTGAAACTAAAACCAACTGATATAAAAGTATATCAGAAACAATACGGATTGCCTTTTGTGGAACTGATGCCCTATTTTGAAGACAGCCCTACATCTACAGGGAGTGCTATGCAAAGAGGGAAGGAGCCTTATACATTTGACTATGCCAATTACAAAGGAGAAAAATTCAAAGTAGCATTAACGATATGTTGGGAGCAAATGTACCCCCAAAAAATAGCGGCTTTGGTAAATCAAGATGCCGAATTTATTGCCTTAATGAATAACGATGCTTGGTTTGGTACAACGCCTGGTGCTAAGCAATTGCTAAGTTTTACGAGAATGAGAGCCGTCGAAAATCGGAGAAGCATTGCTCGATGTTCTAATGGAGGGATTTCCTGTTTTATCGACCCATTCGGAAAACTTGAAGGAAAATTACCTTGGTTTACCGCCACTGTTGGTACACAGGACGTGCTATGCGTAAGTAAAAAAAGTTTTTATACCAAACACCCTCATTTTTTTCTGAAACTTGACGGGATTTTGTTAGTGCTATTGCTATTTAATTTTGAATTTAGAAAAAGAAAAAATCAATTACCAAATTAAAAATAATGAAAACATACCAACAATCTGGGAGTAATGCACTGTTAATCATTAACCATCGAACGTCAAAAAAGGTATTTATAAAGCAAGTTGTACTTTTGGAAGGTAATATAAATTACACCATTTTTCATTTAGACTGTGGCAAAAAGAAAGTAGTTGCTCATTCAATAAAATTCTTTGAACCATTCCTCGAAACACAAGGATTTCTCCGTGTTCACCGAGGATTTATGATTAATCCAGAACACGTAAAAGGTTATAATCAACTGGATAGAGAATTGATGATGAGCAATGGAAAAATAGCCATTATCTCAAGAAGAAAAGAAAATATTGTCAAACAATTTGTGAGTTAAGTTTTTATAAGTAATTGTCCGTATTTCGATGTTCGATATTCGGAAAGCAAATAACTGATAATCAGACATTTACTCGAAATAAAAACGTTGTTTAAATTACATTGATTACTTAATCAACCAGTTAAAATATAAATAAAATGAAAAAAAAATTATTAACTCTTCTATTTACAGCTTCAATCGGAAGCTCAATTTCTGCTCAAACAGCTTCCTATTTTGGGCGTTATGCAGGTGCAGTAGGTACAAATCAGAATAATCTTCAAAGAGCATCTGCCATTGGCTATAATGCCAAAGTTGCGGTAGATGATGGCTTAGTTTTGGGCGATAGTACGCTCGTAAAAGTGGGCATTGGCACGGCAAACCCACAGGCACGTTTGGATGTACGAGGGGCATTTCGATTGAAAGGAAATCTCAATTTTGTGGCTTCGGCAAATCAGAATCTATTGGATATTAATAATGAAAATTTTTTGGCAATTGATGCAGAAGGTACACCCGTTATGAGCCGTTTTAAAATTCGTTATTCATCTGAAAATCAATGGTCTGACCGAGTTTTTGAGAAGAATTACCCTTTATTATCTTTGAAAAAAACAGAAGAATTTATTGCAAAAAATAAGCATTTACCCAATGTTCCTTCCGCTACTGAGGTGGTTGAAAAAGGAATTGAAGTTAATATGATGGTTTCTAAACTATTGGAGAAAGTGGAGGAATTGACCTTATACGTGATTAGACAGGAAAAAGAAATTGACGAATTAAAAAAACAAGTAAAAAGTCATCGTAAATAGTCTTTGCTTTACAAATAAGATTCTTTACAATACAGTTTAACAAAACCTTAGTCCAAGACGATGAACTTCCTTGGAAAATAGTTGATGCCAAAATCAAACGTAAAATCATGTCGTTTAACGAAGATTTGATGTTGGTGAAAGTAGATTTTCAAGAAGGAGGAATCGGAGCTGTTTACAAACATCCCTATTTACAAATTAGTTATGTTGCCAGTGGGATTTTTGAAATTACGGTTGGAGGTGAAATGAAGACTTTGAAAGAAGGAGATGTGTATTTTATTCCTTCTGATGTTCTTCATGGGGCAGTTTGCTTAAAAGATGGAATTTTAATTGATGTTTTTCACCCAATGAGAGAAGATTTCATTAGTAATTGATTTTTCGAGGTTAAGTGAGCAGAATTGTTAACTTTTTTAAAAAGTTGACAATTCTGTTCAAAGCTCA
>JAYVIV010000035.1:0-110686 GCA_043769985.1 Arcicella sp. | reverse complement strand
GAATACAATCATCCAGAATGGAAACCGTTTCGTTGATCTCCAGTAAATGTTTATTGAACCATTGTGCCGGGGCACGGTGACAGTTGGCCACACTCCCCCTCTCCATTTGGAGAGGGGGCTGGGGGGTGAGGTTGTTAAGCCTAAAAAGCACTTGCAGGTTTTTGGTTTTAGGAATAATATTAATTCTACAAACATCTTTCCTCCCTTCTCCTTCCTCCCTTCTCCTAAACACGCACGCTTTTCATACAAGCATCGCCGAAATGCGTTATAATCCAAAGCAAAAATCCTTTGAAATTAGTCTCAGAGTATTTACGGATGATTTAGAAAAAACACTTTCTGCCAACAATCAAAACAAGAAGTTTGTCATTGAAAATGCGGATAAAAATGACTTATTTATTGAACAATATATTCGTAAACATTTTGTGGTAACAACTTCTAAAAATCAGAAGCTAAATTACCAGTATGTAGGGAAAGAAAAGGAAGGAGATGCGACTTGGATATATTTTGAAATGCCTGTAAATGAGACCATTAAAGGCTCAAAAATTCAGAACACTGTATTGATGGATAGCTTCGATGACCAAACAAATATTGTCAATATCTTCGTTAATAATGAGAAAAAATCTTATTTATTTACGGTTAAAGATAAGATTTTTGTGGTTGAGATTTAAGCAATAATCCCCAACAAATCCTCCTTCACCCCTTGCCAATCCTGATTCAAATTCAACGTTTCAATCCTAATCGTATGCCCTTCATGCGTGTAGGCAAGGCTCAAAGATTTTTGAACGGTTGGATATATCAAAATGCCTTCTGCCAACTCATCTTCTTGGTTTTTTAGGTAGGCGAATAGTTGATATAAATGTTGTGAATGAATCTTCTCTGAATCATAATATTTCTGTAAGGTTTCTTTATAATATTTAGCATCAATAATCAGTTTTCGGTCATTGATTTTAATGGAAATATCGGTTTGCATTTTGGGTAAAAATTGATGCGTTTCTCCTGCCATCTTCCAACGTAAATCTTCTCTAAAAACCTTTGCTTCGGGAACTTCTATTTTGTAAAAGTTACGGATAAATTCCTCAAAAAGTCTCGCCATTTGTCGCTCATCTTTCAGAAAATCTTTAAATTGGAATTTACCAGTTTCTTCATTAATTAAAATATTTTTATAGATTAACTCGCTGATATTCAGTAAGAAAGCATAAAATGAATTATTTCGATTGATTTGTACTTGATGAAAAATAGTATCTGTCAAAACAATTTCATTCACTTCATGCAAGCGATAAATAATGGTTCGGATTTCTTGTTTTAAAGAAGGAGAAAGGCTTGAAATCTGAGTAAGATTTTGGAGTGTAGTTTTCAGTATTTTATTCGGTAAAATATCCGCAGAAAGTTCATCAAACTCACAAACTGAAAGTCCTTTGGAGAATAGATTTTTACGGAGAGAATCTGTGATATTTACCTTCCCTCTAATGCCTTGATAAACTTCATTTTCAGTAAGATATTGCCTATCAATTCCTCGTTTCAAAAGCGTTTTTGTGCCATTCAGAAGCACTCTGCCTAAAAGATTCAATAGGTCAGATTCATCCTCGGCGGATACATCGACCAACTCGCTTTCCTCCAACTTATTCCAAGCGTAGGAGAGGAGGTAATAGATATTTCTGATGGGAATCATACCGCTAACAATTTCCGAATTTCAGTTTGTGCCTTCTCCTCATTATCAAACCAATATTCTTCCAAAAGCGGGGCAATTTCCAAATTTATAATTCGATGATACCATTTCTGTACGTCGTCACCTTCCGTAAAATTTGAAAAATAACTATGTCCAATCTGAAAGCCTTTTTGGAGATTTTTATCGTTAGAAATTACTTCGTTGAGTTTTGTGATACGAGTAACAATTTTTTCAGAAAATGATTTTTCAGTACCTTTTCTTGATAAAAAATCAATAAATTTCTGGTTAAAAAGTGGTTCGAGAGAAATGAAGGCAAATCGTCTGCGAAGGGCATAATCAATCATTGCCAATGAACGGTCTGCCGTGTTCATTGTTCCGATAATGTGCAGATTATCAGGCACATAAAAAGGTTCTGAATCCTTATCTCCGTAGGTTAAAGCCATTTCGTTGGCTCGCCCACGTTTGTCGGATTCTATCAAAAAGAGTAATTCACCAAAGATTTTACTCAAATTTCCCCGATTAATTTCATCAATAATAAAGAAGTGGTCAATCCCAGAATTGCGTTGAGCTTGTCGGCAAAATTCATAAAAAACCCCATTTTTCAACTTAAATCCACCCGAATCATCGGGACGTAATCCTTGAATAAAATCTTCATAACTATACGACTGATGAAACTGAACCATTTTGATTCGAGAATCGTCTTGTGTACCTATCTGTGTGTAGGCTAAACGCTTGGCAATGAAAGTTTTGCCCACGCCAGGAGGACCTTGAAGAATGATATTTTTCTTGTAACGGAGCGTATCAATGATTTCATCAAATTTTTCATCATCAATAAATAAATCTTTCAAAGCATCTTTTCTTTCATAAGGAATCAATATATCCTCACTCTGCAAAGCCTCTTTTTGAGCATCAATCATCGCTTGAATTGCCTCAAATTCTTCCTCCGTTAACCTAAAGAAACTTCCTTGATTATTCTTTAAAATCTCAGAATCCTTAAAGAAATGTAATGATTTTAATTCCAACCAATCAATCGGTTCTGGGAATTTCTCTTTCAGTTTAAATGAAATAACTTCTCCTAATTTCTTATCACGATGTAATGATTCTGTTATTTCAAAAATAGCCTTCACTTGCTTCACGGGCGTAGATTCATATCCAATAACCATATCACCTGCCTGTATTAACTCAAAATTTTTGTAAATCCTCCGCTTATTGCCAAATTCATTATAGGAAGTAAAATGCTGAACCTGATTGATTTTAAACGAATCAATCGACCAGATGCGAGGATTAGCGTTAAGCCACCAATAATTTCGAGTTTTTTTATTTAGCATTTTAAATTGGCTTCCTTAAATAGTTTCAAACAAAGATAACTAAAACGCAAAAAGCCTCATAGCATTAAAACTACAAGGCATAAAAAAAGTCCTGACTTGGTCAGGACTCTCTTTGGTTCTTTCGAAAGAAACTATAAAGAATTGATATTACTTTTTAGTAGTATCAACAGCCATAGTAGTATCAACAGCCATAGTAGTATCAACAGCTACAGTAGTATCAACAGATACAGTTGTAGAATCAGTAGTACCTTCAGCTTTTTTCTCAGAACATGCAGCTAATGACATCATTGAAGCTACTAATGCGAATGCAAAGAATTTTTTCATTTCGTGTGGTGATTTGGGTTTGTAAATCGATACAAATTTATGTACAACTTTAATTCTATGCAAGCAATTATTAAGAAATTTTAAGGAATTTTTAATAATTGATAGAGATTCTTTGTTTTTGCTTGATTTTTACTGGTAAAGTGCAATTTAAAAATTAAATAAATTTAATTTTTAACAATATATTCATTATTTCTAACTCAGAACTGTTCAATTTATAAATATTGAATTCTTAAATTATTGCAATTTTACGCAAAAAATAAGCCTCCATTTTCGATGAAGGCTTAGTAAATATTTTTTCTGAAAATTTATGAAACAACTTTTTTCAATCGGTCATAGAAACCTGTACTTTTGAAAGTAAAGGTTTTATGTAGAATGTAATTAAAGACAAAACTAAATCCCATACCAATAATTTGACTTCCCAATTCATTTAAGTTTACGGGTTTATTACTGAAAGGTAAAACCGCTGAGTGTTCTCCGAAAGTATTACCAATAAATTTGAGAGAGCCAACAGCAAAAAACCAAGTTATGCCCCAAGATGCACCCGCTACCATCATGAATTTTAGCATTTCACGACGAGTTTGATTGGTGTTTCGTGCATCAAAAGCAAACATTTTTGTGAGAACAAAACCTACGATAAAAGAAATCAAATACGCCCATGAAACGGCTTCACTGTATGAAAAGTGAAAATTATTACGCAATATACTTCCAGCGATCAGCTGAACGGCAGCACCAGTTCCTGCAACTAAGAAATAGGCAATAAGGTCTTTTTTATTTAATAATTTTGATTTAGACAATGTGTTAAAATAGTTTTTTAACTAAATCAGGGGCAATACCCAAGAGGATAGTCAAGATGGTTGTGAGGATAAGGGTAAATTTATAAATGGGTGAAATTTCGATTTTTTCAGTATCGCCATTTCTCATGTATGCGGCAATTATTGGCTTGAAATAATAATAAATACCAACGGCAGATATTAACACAGCAACTACTAAAAGACTCTTAAAAATGCCAGATGGATTTGAGAAAGCGTCTGTAAAGATAAAAAACTTTCCGAAAAAGCCTGCCGTCAAAGGGATTCCAGCCAATGATAACATTGAAACTGCCAATACGAATGCTAAAAACGGGTTATTTTTTGATAAACCATTAAGGGCATCAAAACTCTCGTCAGGCTTTCCTGCCTTAGATTTTGCTTCTGAAACGACTATCAAAACGGCAAAAGCTGAAATCGTTGCGATTGAATACGCCAATGAGTAAAATAATATTGATGAATTCGTTTCTGGACGTTTGGCTAAAACTGTAATCAGTAAATATCCTGCGTGCGAAATACTTGAATACGCCAACATCCGCTTGAAACTTTGTTGATAAACTGCAGTAAGATTTCCAACAATTAAGGTTATTGCCGTAATATAAACCATCGGATTTCCCCACGTTCCGTACATATCTGGAAAGGCGGTTGAAAGCAAACGATAAGTGGCTGCAACGCCCGCAGTTTTTACAACCGTTGACATAAAGGCAGTGAACAAACTTGGAGCTCCATCATACACATCAGGAGTCCAAAAGTGAAATGGTGCAGCTGAGATCTTAAACAATAAACCTGCTAACATCATGATTATGCCTGCTGTTAGAATTGGTCCATAAAGTCCGAGTCCGCCCATTTGTGCTTTGGTATCTTTAACGGCTAATCCAATGCCGTGAATATCGAATGAACCCGTTGCTCCGTAAACCAATGCTACTCCGAAAAGAAGTATGCCAGTGGCGAATGAACCCATTAAAAAATATTTCAAAGCAGCTTCGTTTGAGCGTAAATTACGCTTATCTGAGCCTGTGAGTACATACATCGAAACGGAAAGGATTTCTAAACCCACGAAAAGCATTATCAAGTTCTCGTAAGTTACCATCATGATTGCTCCCACAACTGAGAACATCAAGATTGCATAGTATTCAGCGGGGTGCGAATGTTCTTCATCATCCCCGAATCCTCTTGAAATGGCTACAACCAATAACGTTGAAATTAAAATTACGGTCGTAAAATTGATAGATAAGTTGTTGGTTCTCAACATTGAATTGAACCAAAGGTATTCATGATTCCAGTCTGCGAAATTCAGACCTAATGCAATTAGTATGAAAATTAGAGTGGCGGGTAATAATATTTTACGGTTATTTAAAAAACCGAGGAATAAACTACTTATTCCAAAAAGTGATAATGCTATAATTGCGTTCATAATATCAGTTATCAGTTATCAGTTACCAGTTGTCAGTTATCAGTTCTTTTAATCAAGGAAAGAAGTTAAAACGCAAAATGTGAATTAACGATTAAACTATGATTTTAAAATACCTGAGACTTCATACCTCATACCTAATACCTACTAATTACTTAATGATTGATAATAATTGTGTTACGGCTGGTTCGGTTAATTTTAAAAACATATTTGGGGCGACACCCAACCAAATAACCATAAATGACAGTGGAAATAATACTACTTTTTCAGATAATGTCAAGTCGGCAAAGCCTTCCGTGATGCGTGAAGTGATGCCAAACATTGATTTCTGAACCATTCTTAACATATAAACTGCTCCTAATATGATGGTTAACCCTGCAATTGCACCTGCCCAAGCATTGTATTCATAAACTCCTTTCAATAATAAAAATTCACCCACAAATCCGTTCGTTAATGGCATGGCAACTGAACCTAACATCAAGATAATAAAATAAACCGTTAAGTTTGGAGTTGTTTGGGTAATACCGCCTAAACGAGCCAATTCACGTGAATTAGTGCGTTGTTGGATAATTTCTACGATGAAGAAAAGACCTACTACGTTGATTCCGTGGGCTAACATTTGGATTAATGCTCCTTGAATTCCGTCAATATTTCCACTAAAAATACCCGCTGCCATCAAGCCTACGTGGGCGAATGATGAATAAGCGATGAGGCGTTTCATGTCTTTTTGTTGAATCGCAATGATTGAACCATACACAATACCGATTACCGAAAGAATCACGGCAATCATTCCGTATTTATCCACAGCCAAGGGCGTGATTGGTAGGATAAAACGAATCAATCCGTAAGTACCCATTTTCAACATAATACCCGATAATAACATCGTTCCAGCCGTTGGAGCTTCTACGTAAGTATCTGGTTGCCAAGTGTGGAAAGGAAACAAAGGCATTTTGATAGCGAAGGCAATAAAAAATGCCCCGAAGATATAGCTTTGTTGAGTAATATCTAAGGTTTTGGCGGCAGCATAAATGGATTCAAAATCGGATTTATGGGCGATTCCAGCCGTTTGCATATACAAATACACCAAAGCCAACAACATAAACAAAGAACCGAAAATGGTATAAATAAAGAACTTAAAAGTTACCTTAATACGATTTTCTCCTCCCCAAATAGCCGCAATGAAATAAACTGGAATCAAGGCAACTTCAAAGAAGAAATAGAATAAGAAAATATCTCTTGCCGTGAAAACACCAATCAATGCCGCTTGCATGAACAAGATAAGGGCATAGAAAGTAGGAGCATTTTTATAGTTATTCTTGAATGTCGATAGGATGATGAAAGGCACCATCAAGGTTGTCAGACATACTAAAATCAAGCTGATACCATCAATACCTACGGAAAATTTAATACCTGCCGAATGAATCCAGTCGTAGCTTGCAACAAATTGCGAAGAAGCATTGGGTATAAATGAATAATAAACGTACGCACCAAGAATCATCTCTGCAAAAGCAAAAATGGAGGCAATCGTTTTGGCATTTTCTCCTTTGGTAGTGAGGGTCAGAAGCCCTGCGATGATTGGGAGGAGAATTAGTGAAATTGTTAGCATAATTACGCTTAATAGTTTTACAGAATAATTTTATTTTTAATCACAGCATTGTTTGCTATAAACTTTCAAAAGTGTTTAATCAACTGGATTTGAAATAGTTATATCGCTAAAATTTTTAAAATCATCAGAGTTTCGAGTTACTAATTCAATATCATAGAGCCAAGCTGTTGCTGCAATAATTGCATCTTGAACTCCAACCTTTTTCTCTTGTTTTAATTCAATAGCTTTATCAATTATTGGAGAATTTATGTGAAGAACATTCAGACGATTTATTGCGTGTTCAAAATAGGTTTTATCCTTCATAGAAAGATTAGGAAATCCTAAAACCTCCACTTTTGTAATTGATGAAATAGCATTATTTCTGTCAAACACAAGAGTTTTCAAAAAATTATATTGAGCTTTTGCTGAATATATAATTATGTTGCTATCTAAAAGTTTCATCAATCTCTAAAAGGTAATACACGGTCTTTACGCTCTTTTCTTTGCCATTCCATTACATCTCCAAAAAAAGTTTCAGAATTATAATTCAAAGCCCATTCGTCTTTTTCCTTATCTTCTTTCTCTTGATTTTTAACGATGTCTTGTTGAAAAATTGCTCCAAATTTTTCAGCCATAACTAAAAATAAACCGTATTCTTGGTCTGGTATTTGAAATGTTGCTGTTTTCATGTCCCTAAAATTTTAATAATTACTTAGAAATCAAAGCCTTTAAACTATCAACCATCTGAGAAATATCGTTTCCGAAGAAGCTAATTCCTAAAATTACTACGATAGAAAGTACCATTCCGAAGATATAATTTCCTGTTGTTCCACTTTGTAATAATCTGGCTTCGGATGAAAGTGATTTTACGCCTTTTCCAATGCCTTCTACGATTAAATCTATTACTAAAAACTCAACTACTGAACTGAAAAACTTTGATAAACCGTTGATTGGTTTTACAAAAACAGTATCATAAATTTCATCAACGTAGTATTTGTTATAAATCACTTTCTGAATTCCTGAAACTTCGCTGTCTGCGGATGGAACTACTTTTTTACTCACATAAATCACGTAAGCCAATCCTGCTGAAAGAAGTGCGGCAATTACTGAAACAATCATTAAAGTCTTTTCCAATGACTCATCAACTACGGCGTGTTCTACATTTGAATGAGCGAATAATGGTGCCATGAATGTTGCCAAACTTGAATGACCTCCAAAGATGTGTGGTAAATTAAAGAACCCACCTGCGGCTGAAAGTACTGCCAAAATCATCAAGGGAGCGGTCATCGTTAAGGGTGACTCGTGCAAATGATGTTTTTGTTCTGAAGTTCCTCTGAATTCTCCGAAGAAGGTTAAAAATAACAAACGGAACATATAGAAAGATGTCATCACCGAACCCAAAAGGGCAAATCCCCACATCAATTTGTTGTGTTCGTACACGTGAGCTAAAATTTCGTCTTTCGAGAAGAAACCTGAGAACGGAGGAATACCCGAAATGGCAATTGTGGCAATCAAGAAGGTAATAAAGGTAATGGGTAAAACTTTACGTAAACCACCCATTTTACGAATATCCTGTTCGTCCGACATCGCATGAATCACCGAACCTGCTCCTAAGAACAAAAGAGCCTTGAAAAATGCGTGCGTCATTACGTGAAAAAATGAAGAAGAATAAGCCATTACGCCCAATCCCATGAACATATAGCCCAATTGAGAGACGGTTGAATAAGCTAATACTTTCTTAATATCATTCTGGAAAAGACCAATCGAAGCCGCTAAAAGTGCCGTTGCTAAACCTACCCAAGCCACAATTTCTAAGGTATCGGGAGCTAAGGAATACATGAAATTTGAACGGATAATCATGTAAATACCAGCCGTAACCATCGTAGCTGCGTGTATGAGGGCAGATACGGGTGTTGGACCAGCCATCGCATCGGGCAACCAAGTATATAAGGGAATTTGAGCCGATTTCCCCATTGCACCCACAAACAACAAAAGCGTTATGTAAAATAAAGTTTTATCTCCCGAAAGATAACCGCCTTCAACAACCGACTCTTGAATGCTTGCGTATTCAACTGAACCAAAATGATTGATTATCATGAAAATACCTAATAAAAAGCCTAAATCACCAATACGATTCATGATAAAGGCTTTGCGGGCGGCATCTCCGTAGTTAGAATTTTTATTCCAGAATCCAATGAGTAGATATGAGCAAAGTCCAACACCTTCCCAACCGATAAACATTACCACGTAATTTGACCCCATCACCAACAAAAGCATGAAAAACAAAAAGAGGTTGAGGAAAGCAAAGAATTTTCCGAAACCTTCGTCGTGGCTCATGTAGCCGATTGAATAAATATGAATCAATGAACCTACGCCCGTGATTATCAGCAACATCAACAGTGATAATTGGTCAATCAGGAAGGAAAATGATATGTTTAGTTTGCCAACGGTTATCCAGTCGAAAACGGAAACCACTTGTGGTTTGCCGTCGAATCCGAAGAAAAGCGATAATACGCAAGCAAAAGAAGCTAAAGCAACCCCCGAACTGATAATGCCAGCCAATGATTTTGGAACATGGCGAAAACCGATTCCATTAATCAAGAAACCAAGGAGGGGAAGAAGAGGAATGAGTGTAATTAAGGACATACTTTTTAGTTATGAGTTATGAGTTATAAGTTAGGAGTTCAAAGGGCTTAATCTCTTGATACATAATTAATTTAACTCAATTTCAAGCATTTGTAAAGAATTAGTTTAAGATTTGGAATTAGTGTAGTTTTCGAAACCTTAACCCCTAATCCGAAGCGTCGGTCGCCCCAAACCCAAACCCCTAACATTACCATTTCAATTTATTCAATAAACCAACGTCAATGGTTTTGATATTTCTGTAAATCATGACGATAATTGCGAGGCCTACTGCAACTTCTGCGGCGGCAACTGCCATGATGAAAAAGACGAATATTTGACCTGATGGATCAGATTTATACGATGAAAATGCGGCTAACAATAAATTGACAGCATTGAGCATTAACTCAACGGACATGAAAATGATAATCGCATTTCGACGGGTCAATACACCAACGATTCCAATACAAAATAAGGCAGTACTAAACCATATATAATTCTGTAAAGGAACGAGTCGGATGATGTCAGGAATTTGTTGCATAATGTTTGTTTTTTCGTAATAATTGCAAAAATACGGCTTTGCCTTTAAAATTGAAAAGTTTATCGTTTACTTATTATTAAAACCCCTCAATTTAATTTCTGTCAATTTCCGTTTGGTATCCATCGGAAAATCTCCTTTCATCATCCAATCATAATAGGAAGGCTCTTCTTTTAACACTTGTAGGACAGGTTTTCCAGCGTGTTTTCCGAAATTAATTACTTCAATTCCGTCTTTATTGAAAGTCATTCGTTGAGCGAAATCCACTAATTTTGAGGCAGTTATCTCATGCAGAACATCCATATCGTTTTTCACAGGTTCGATTTCTACCCCATGAGCATCTTTGATTTTTACGCCTTCATAATGTTTTACTTGGGCATTCAAAACTTCCAATGTAGCGATGGTGTCCGCTTCTGCCGAATGAGCATCAATTAATTCCTTCTTACAGAAAAATTTATAAGCGGCTGAAAGATTGCGGGGTTCCATCAAATGAAAAATTCTTTGCGCATCAATCAAACGACGATTTTTTACGTCAAAATCAACGTCATTTCTCAAAAACTCCTCTACCAACATTGGCACATCGAAACGGTTGGAATTGAATCCTGCCAAATCGCAACCCTCCAGAAACTGAGCCATTGATTTCGCAATTTGCTTGAAATTAGGCTCATTTGCCACATCTTCATCATAAATTCCGTGAATGAGCGACGACTCCAAAGGAATGGGAAATCCAGGATTCACTCGGCGAGTTTTTATCGTAACAGTTCCATCAATATTGGCTTTGGCGATACTGATTTCAACAATACGGTCTTTAATCATGTTGATTCCCGTAGTTTCTAAATCGAAAACTGCGAGAGGCTTGCGGAGTTTTAGCTGATGAGTGAGCATTAAATCTGGTTTGCGGTTGGGAAATTTGATGTAAAATTCCATCAATCACAAAGTTAGCCAAAATAAATCTGAAACGAGTGAGGGGTTTAAATTCTTCTTTCTAAATTTGGTGGAAGATTAACAATTTAGTCGCTTGCCTCTGGCGAGTGACGACTATTCTTAGGCTTCCAGCCATTTATCTTTATAATTTAGGCAAGATGCCTGTTAATAGTCGTCACTCGCCAGAGGCAAGCGACTAAGTGGGAACTAATATAAAACATTCTATCCTCGAAATGGAAAATAACGAAGACATTATAAAAAGACTGAATGAATATCTAAATGATGTCAATGATATTTTAAAGAAGTTTAAAAGTGTAGTTGGAAAACCTAATCAAGATAGAGGTTGGGCTTCAAATATACCAAGTACGGGTTCTTTCCCAGATTTAGGCATCAAGGAATTTGCTCGACATGGTGTTGGAATTTGGGTAAAATATATGGATAAATTTGTAGATTTTGATTTCGTGGATTCTGATTTCCATTCTACATATGACCCAGAATATAAACTTGACATTGATTTTACAAATCATTTTATTCAAATTGATGCATGGTTCTTTTTTAGCTATCTTGAAAGTTTAAACAGAGATTATAAAGTTGATAAAGAAATTTGGATTATAAAAATGAATCAACTTGTATCAGAAGGCATTCTAACTAAAATTGAACCAACATTTTACTACTTTACAAAGGATATAGAAATGATTATTAAAACCAATTAAGTCTGTCTAAGTCCGTGGCTGGTGTCCCCACCAGACATCGTGCGTCAGCAACACAAGTAATTGATTATCAGTAAATTATGATTAAAAATTATTAAAATTTCAAACAAAACTGCGACAAGCTATCGCAGTTTTTGATAATTTGAGGGATTTTGTGTAATTTTAAATGGAAATAAAAAGCGTTAAAACATGAAAGCTATAATCGCAAAAAATAGTCTTGGCAATGTGCAAACAAGGGGCCAAAATCCTCCGAGACAAAAAAGCGTCATTGAATTGGCTCGTGAGATTCCAAAAGGTAAATTTGCGGAGTTGTCTTTAATTTTAGAACCCCACGAAATTCCCAAAAGAAAGACAAAGCATATATGAAGTACCTGCTTGATTCCAATATTTTTATCTTTTTACTCCAAGAAAATTTTGAAAGTATTTCTCATGACCAATATGAGATTTTGAATGACCCCACTAATAAATTACTACTTTCTGAGGCAAGTCTTTATGAAATTGGCATTAAAGGTACGGACAGGGAAATTAAGCCTTAATCTCAGCACGATTGAGCAACAACGGAAAAGGTTAAAAATAGGTCTCTTAAAGTCCAGACAGGCTTTTTATACGAATATTCCAAAAATTCCATTGGTATTTAAAAAGAATGGTGATAAACACGGCGACCCTTTCGACCTTTTAATTATTTTACAGGCGTTAAGTGAAAATTTACCTGTACTTTCATCGGATGAATATTTTCCTTCATACAAAGGATTGACAACCATAAAATAGCTTATCAAAATCCGTTTGTTTCCCAAAAATAAACGGATTTTCGTTTCTAAGTCGGTTTATAATAGCTATGGAAAATGAAAGTGGTTACAGATAATACAAAGATTCAAAATCTTCTGCCTAAATTTGGCAAAAATTATATTGAGAATTAGAATTTGGGACAAAAAACTAATCCCTAACACCTAATCCCCAATCCCTAAATAAAAACATGACTACCAAAAACTTCCAACAAGCACTAAACGAAGAATTTTCTCAACAAACTTACGGCGAAAATCCAGTTGAATTATACGAACCCATCCGCTATTTAATGGCTTTGGGGGGCAAAAGAATGCGTCCGCTGATGACCTTAATGGCAACTGCATTATTCACTGACGATTGGCAAAAAGCCGTCAAACCTGCTTCTGCGGTGGAGGTTTTTCACAATTTTACCTTGATGCACGATGATATTATGGACAATGCGCCACTTCGTCGTGGAAAACCAACGGTTCACGAAAAGTGGAACGCCAATATTGCCATTCTTTCGGGTGATGTGATGCTCGTACAAGCATACGAACTCTTGATGGAGGTGGAAGACAGCCGTTTCAAAAAAGCCATGAAACGATTCAATCGCACGGCGGCGGAGGTCTGTGAAGGGCAACAATTAGACATGAATTTCGAGAGTCGTGAGCAAGTTACGGAGGCGGAATATCTCGAAATGATTAAACTCAAAACCTCCGTTCTTTTGGGTTTTGCCTTAGAATTAGGTGGAATTATTGCGGGAGCAAGCGATAAATCGTGTGAATTATTATACGAAATAGGCATCAATATCGGTCTGGGTTTTCAGTTGAAAGATGATTTATTGGATGTTTACGGTGACCCAGAGAAATTTGGTAAGCAAGTCGGCGGTGACATTATTTCCAATAAAAAAACCTTCATGCTCATCGAAGCCATCGAAAAAGCATCGGGCGAAACCAAAGAAAACTTAGATAAGTGGCTGAATATCAAAACGTTTGATAATGCCGAGAAAGTAAGAGCCGTTACTGAAATTTATGATTCATTAGGAATCAGACAATTAGCCGAAGCCAAAATCAATGCTTATTTTGATAAAGGATTGAAATGTTTGGATGCCTTGAAAGTAGATGAAGAACGCAAAACTGAACTAAGAGCCTTCGCTGAGATGTTGATTGATAGAGAGGTTTAACAAATTTTCAAATATGCCAGTAGTTTTATTAATCAATGGGTATAGGTTCAAATTTTACAGTAATGAAAATGACGAACCTCCTCATATACACATTATGAAAGCAGAAGGGAATGCTAAATATTGGCTAACTCCTGATGTTGTAGAAGAATATTCTTACGGATATAAGTCGTCTCAACGAAAGGAAATTCGTAAATTAATAGAAGAAAATCAAACACATTTTATTCAACAATGGAATGAATATTTCGGAAAATAAATTCGCAAAAGACCCTTACGATAAACTCATTTTCGAGCAAGGAATAAGGGCGAAAAATCTATTTTTTGATCAAGATTTAGATTTAATGTTGGTTGCTTTAAACAATGGGAAGGTCTTGCATTTCAAAATCTCTGAATTTCCAAGACTCCAAAATGCCACTTTTTCTCAATTATCCGATTGGACATTGGAACAAGGAGGCATAGCAGTTTCGTGGGAAGAACTCAACGAAGATTTATCCGTAAAAGGCTTTCTAAAACAAGCGGCTATGAACGAAGTATTTTATCATTTGGCGGCATCCGCTTAACAAATTATTAACCAAACCATGTCATTAACCTTCATTTTTATAGGAATTACCGTTGCCCTTAGCCTCTATGCTTGGAACAATCAAAGCATTATGAGTAAGTGGATTATGAACCCGTATTCCGTTCAAAAATACCAAGAATATTATCGTTTCTTAACGTCAGGGTTTCTTCATGCTGACTATGGACATTTGTTCTTCAATATGCTTAGTTTATACTTCTTTGGACAAAACGTGGAGTATTATTTTTCTGCCCTTTTTGGAGAAACCATTGGAGGACTTTTATATGCCGCATTGTATTTAGTTGGAATAATCGTGGCTAATGTTCCATCTTACGTCGACCATAAAAATGACAGCGGTTATAATGCTTTGGGAGCTTCTGGTGGGGTTTCTGCGGTAATTTTCTCTGCTATTTTGTTCGCTCCAACTTCGAGTATGTACGTTTATTTTATTCAAATGCCAGCTTTCGTTTTTGCGATTCTATACACGGCTTATTCATTTTATATGTCGAAGAAAAATTTGGATAATATTGGCCACTCCGCACACTTATACGGAGCGGCTTTTGGGGTTGCTTTCACGCTTGTTTTAAAGCCTGATTTATTTTCAAGTTGTATTGCTCAGATAACTGCTTATTTGCAGAATTTTCTATAGGATTGAATAGGAATAATTCAAAGAAGTTTATCTGCGTTGCGAAACAACTGCTTAATCTGCGTGGCATCATTATCACTCAACCTCAATCACAACGCCGCTTGTTTTTGGGTGAGCTACGCAGGTTAGAATATACCCTTGTTGAATCTCTTTGTCGGTTAATCCGTCTTCCTCATCCATGCTCACTTTTCCTGATACGCACTTACCCATGCAAGCCGTACACATTCCCGCTTGACACGAATACGGAAGGTCTATATCATCACGCAGAGCCGCTTCTAAAATTGTCTCATGAGGTTTTACAAGAATCTGATAATCAGTACCTTCGTATTGAATTGTAACGATTTGTTCTTTCAATGAACCCTCTTCGTCTTCTTGTTCAACCGTTTGAATTCCAGAGCCAAAATGTTCTTGGTGAATGTTTTCGGCGGGAACATTAAAGAGTTTCAAAGCCTTATCTACTTGCTCCATCATTCCTTCTGGACCACATAAATAATACTCGGCACTGGCAATATCAATCGCAAAATCTTGTTTCAAAAACGTAACCGCCGATGCTTGGTTGATTCTGGTTTTGTAGCCCGTCCATGTATAAGAAGGCTTGCTCAACACGTGAAGCACTCGCAAACGACCTTCATATTGTTGTTCCAACTCCATCAATTGTCTTTTGAAAATGATACTGTCCTCATCTCTCGAACCATAGACCAAATAAACCTTAGTTTTTTGTTCAACTGGAAGCACAGATTTCAAAATTGACATCAAGGGCGTAATACCCGAACCACCCCCAAAAAGCACAACAGTACGTTCTTTAATAGGATTAGGTTCAATCACGAAATGCCCCATCGGTTCCATGATTTCGATAGCATCTCCCACTTTCAAATTATCGCATAAATAATTGGAAACCAGTCCATTCGCTACTCTTTTAATACTCACAGCAATGGAAGAATCCTTGTTTGGTGAAGAAGACATAGAATAACTACGACGCACTTTCTGCCCATCAATCACAGGCATTAAAGTCAAAAATTGCCCCGCTTTGTAAGGGATTGTATTATGAACAGGATGCCAAAACGAGAATGTTTTAGTATCAGGCGTTTCTTCAATAATTTCTTTTACTGTAAGATGAAAATATTTTACTGACATTCAGATCTTTAATTTTATGATTTACCTTTTAATAATAACGGATTAATTAACAAAGAGGTTTTGCGTTCTTTGAAAATGAGTACAAAGTTAATCAAGAAAATTTGTTTTGGGGATTTGTGAGGGTGAAAAGACGTTACCATAAAATAAAATTCCCTCTCATCAATAGCATTATCCGAAGATTTTTTTTAATTTCATATCCAACATAACCGCAATATTATGTGGCTTTTTATTTTAAATATTTCTACGTTGAATTCATTCACGAAACTCGCAATTTTTTTTTCGGCAATCCTCTTTTTTGCCTGCAATGCTACGAAAGTAAGCATGAAATCGGTGTCTCGAAAATTGAAAGAATCACCCGTATTTGCTCATAACCATACGGGATTTTCATTGTATGACATTACTGAAAATAAAACGCTCCTCGAACATAACGCTGAACGGTATTTTATTCCCGCTTCCAACACAAAATTATTTACATATTACGCCAGCCTAAAAACATTAGGAGATTCTATTCCTGCTTTTCATTATCAAATCTCAGGTGATTCATTAATCCTCTGGGGAACGGGCGATCCATCATTCCTCAATCCAGATTTACCTAAAAGCAAAGCCTTCGATTTCTTGAAGAATAGTCCTCAAAAAATCTATTTTTCAAATGATAATTTCACGGGTTCTTTCTTTGGAAATGGGTGGTCGTGGGATGATTACAATGATTATTACGCTGCCGAGATTTCACCTTTTCCAATTCATGGAAATATAGTTCGATTTGCTGGAAACAAAGAAAATGCGTTGAAAATTACCCCAAATTTCTTTACTGAAAAGACTTACAATTGGTCAAAATCTAATGCGTTTTACGTTCAGAGAGATATGGGAGCGAACCTTTTTAGTTATCCAGCAGGAAAGATAATTAAACCTAATTACGTTCAAGATGTCCCTTTCAAAACGGGTGTGGAAGTAACAACCGCTTTGCTAAATGATACCTTAAAAAAAGAAGTAACTTTTATCAATAAGCCCTTAGAAAAAACGGCAAAAATATTTTACAGTCTTCCCTCGGATACGTTATATAAAAGGATGCTTCATGTGAGCGACAACATGATTGCAGAACAGCTTATGTTACTGAATTCTGATGTGTTAAGCGGAACATTAAATACAGAAAGTGGCATTGATTCCGTCATAAAAAAACACCTTTCCGACTTGCCAGATATGCCAAAATGGGTGGATGGTTCGGGGCTTTCGAGACAGAATCTTTTTACGCCCCGTTCAATCATAGCATTACTCCAAAAAATCCATGAAATTGTTCCCGAAGAAAAGCTTTTTAAAATTCTTCCCGCTGCTGGACAGTCGGGAACTTTGAAGAATCTTTTGAAGACCGACAAGCCATTTATATTTGCTAAATCGGGGTCTTTGAACAATAATTACTGTTTAAGTGGATTTTTAATCACCAACAAAGGTAAGACCTTGATTTTTAGTATGATGAATAATAATTTTGCAAACTCAACCTCCGAAATTCGTAAGGAAGTAATTAAGATTTTACAGGAAATTCATGATAATAATTAGAAGAGAGTAAGCAGTTTTAGTAGGCAGTTTGCAGTGTTTTACAGTCATAGTTTACTAATTATCAAATAGATAACTTAAATTTTAAATCATTTGTTGTGTAGTTTTTTGGTAATATTTGGCATAAGACTTGAGTAATTTAAAAGCAAACTCTAAGTAGTATTTTGCCAACTGCGAACTGCCTACTAACAACTGCCAACTTACAAAATTAACCCATGAAATCCTTAATTCTTGTCTTCGGAATGTGCTTGGCTTCATTGTCGATGTTTGCCCAAGAACAACTCTACTTCAATCCAATTTATGTGCCTCATGCAGATACAACATTGGTCTATACGCCCAAGGATTATTCGATGACATCGGGTAGAAAATATCCTGTAATGTTCCTTCTACACGGCTGTGGGGCAACTTATCGTCAATGGAATACCATCGTGAACGTTCAAAAATATGCTGATGCTTATGGATTTATCATCGTTTGTCCCGATGGTTTAAAGGACTCTTGGTATATTAACAGTCCCCGCAAGCAAATGAGCAAATTTGAAGATTTTTTCTTTAAAGATTTAATGCCAACCATAAAACAAAAGTACAGAGTCGAAGAAGACCAAGTTTTCATCACGGGGATATGTGCGGGTGGACATGGGGCTTTATTTTTATTTTCGAAAAGACCCGATCTTTTCAAGGCCGCAGGGAGTTCGGGAGGGGTTTTGGATTTAAGCGTAGAATCAGCAAATGCCAGTTTACAGAATATTTTAGGGTCGGGCGAGGCAGATGTTTTGCGTAAATATTCAGTGATTCATAACGTAGGAAAATTGGCAGCATCACAAAAAGAAATCATCTTTGATTGTGGTACTGAAGACGTTAATTATGAAGCAAATAACGATTTTAGAAGACGTTGCGATGAATTAAAAGTGAAAGCAACCTACATTTCGCAACCAGGAAAAAGCGAAAAATCTTACTGGCAAAGAGCCATAAAAGTACAATTTGACTTCTTTAAACGAATTGTGCGGGAGTAAAGATATTAAGTTTTTGGTGATAGGTTTTAGTAAAAAACAAATCTCTAAAACCTAATACCCAATCCGAAACGTCGGTTGTCCCAAAATCTTGAATTATAATCCTTATTTTAAAAACAAAAACCGATTGCTGAAAAGTGGTCGGTTTCTTATTTTAGCATTAGATGGCTCACGGATTGCACAGATTAGACATGGATAAAAAAGGTAAAATTTAATCCGTGTCTAATCCGTGAAATCCGTGTGCCATCACCACTACTGCTTATCGCTCAATTTTCTTAAATGCTTAGGGTCAGATAACCTCACTACCTCTTTTTTAGAAAATTTTATTAACCATAACCCCACAAAATCTCCCTTCTTTCGTAACGATAAACTGTCGAACTTTACAGTTTTTCCTAACGCCTCAATTTGAGTTTTCTTCAAGCCATCTAACTGATTTTTTAGGGTGATGGGTTCAGTGTAGAAAAAGAATTTTTCATCATCCGATTTTTGAATATTATCGGTTTGCGGCAAATGCTTTTCGGCATTATATTGGTAAGCATCCAAAATCTCATTAACCTTCTTTCCAAATTCAGGATTTTGCAAATTAATTGGACTTCCCGTTGAAATTTCTACTCGGTATTTACTTGATAGTGAATCAATTAAGGCTCTTTTTTCAAGATTTACTGCTAAATTTTTATTCAAAGAATCTGTAATAATATGAGCCCATTCATCCACCTGTGCAACGAATTGCGTGGGCGTAATCCGCTTAACCTCACGCTCATGAAGTTCCTTCACTGCCGCTCGGGTATCAATCCTTTTACTGAAATCGCAGCTTGTTAGCAGTAGGCAGTAGGCAGTTATTAGTAGGCAGTTTTTGCTGATATATCTTTTCATGATTTTTATATTTGAGAGAGTTTTCGGACAGCTTTGCCAACTTTCTAAAATTTGGCAAAGCTAAATTTCCTATGTAACCTATCCTTCCTATGTGTTTGCAAAGATAACCGTTTTAAACACAAAAAAGTCGCAACATTCAGCTACGACTTTTAAATTTTCAGACTTTGAAAAATTTACCACCTTTTTCCTCTTCCATTACCTTTTCCATAATATCCTCTTCGTGGAGGTGGGCAATATCTTGGCACAACCACGATAGGGCGTGCATACCGATAGGGTCTTCCATAGCCATATCCATAATTTGGACGACGATTACCATAATCTCCACGTACATAAGTAGGTCCGCACGAAGCAACCATCAAGGCAATTCCAACCATCATAGTTAGCATCACAAATGTTTTATGAAATCTTAGTTTTTTCATGATATTCGATGTTTAGATTATTAGAAATCATTTTAGTATAAAAGTTTAAAAAAAGGGTAAAACTATTTACTCAGGTATCTGAATATAAGACAACAACCTTTCAATTCCCCCCTATTCGATAAAAAGTTTTTTCGTATCTTTGCACCCTGATTTCAAAAAGAATAGATAATGTTAGAACAATTAGAAGCCATCAACGAACGATTTAATGAAGTTGCCCAGCAAATGACGCAACCCGAAATCGTTTCGGATATGAATAAATACAAAACTATTAGCAAGGAATACAAAGACCTTGAAAAGATTGTTAATAAATATAAAGAATACCAAAACATTTTATCGAATATTGACTCTGCCAAAGAGGTGATTTCTACGGAGAAAGACGAAGATTTCAGAGACATGGCAAAAGGTGAATTAGACGAATTGAATCCTCAAAAAGAAGAAATGGAGGCCCTGTTGAAGGAAATGCTCATTCCAACTGACCCAGATGATTCACGCAATATCATCATGGAAATTCGAGCAGGAACGGGTGGTGATGAGGCAGGAATTTTTGCAGGTGATTTATTCAGAATGTACCAACGGTTCTGTGCAAATCAGGGCTGGCAGTTTCAGATTATTGACTTTACGATGGCTTCGTCGGGTGGTTACAAAGAAATTGTGGCGAATATTCAAGGGGAAGATGTTTATGGAAAAATGAAATTTGAATCGGGTGTACATCGTGTGCAACGAGTTCCAGCAACCGAATCTCAGGGAAGAATTCATACTTCGGCGGCAACGGTGGCGGTTTTGCCAGAAGTTGATGAAGTTGACGTTCAGATTAATATGAACGATATTCGTAAAGATACGTTCTGTTCTTCGGGTGCGGGTGGACAGTCGGTAAATACTACTTATTCAGCCGTTCGAGTTACACACATGCCATCTGGACTTGTAGTTCAATGTCAGGATGAACGTTCGCAAATCAAAAATTTCGAGAAAGCAATAACCGTTTTGCGTTCTCGTTTATACGAAATTGAATCTCAAAAACGACAAGATGCTATTGCAGGAAATCGCCGTTCAATGATTGGTTCGGGCGACCGTTCCGATAAAATCCGTACTTATAATTACCCACAAGGAAGAGTAACTGATCATAGAATTGGTTATACTGTCTATAACCTTCCTGTTGTAATGGATGGTGAAATTGGTGATTTTATCGAGCAATTAAGGATAGCCGACAATGCAGAAAAATTGAAAGAAGGCATGGCTTAGTTTTGTTTGATAATAGAAAGATTAAGATAAAAAGCGTGTTCAGTTTGAATACGCTTTTTGTTTTGCATGACTGAATCATAATATTCAAGAAAAAATCTGTAATTTTAAGCTAAACAAGACGTTATTCTCCAAAATTATTTAACTATTTTGAAAAAAATATTACGATATATTTTCTTATTTTCGGTTATCATGGTTTCCCAAAAAGCGTTAGCCCAAAATTCCGTTTTAGCCAAAGGAGAATGGATAAAAATTGGTGTAATATCTGCTGGAATTTATAAAATTGATGCCAATTTTCTTCAAAAATCTGGGTTAAATCTTGCTCAAATTAATCCTCAAAACATCAAAATTTATGGTAATGGTGGAGGAATGTTACCTCAAGCGAATAATATTTCAAGAGCCAAAGATTTGATAGAAAACGCCATTTCCGTAGAAGGAGAAGCCGATGGAAGATTTGATAATCAGGATTTTATCTTATTTTATGGGCAAAGTCCACACCAAATTTCTTACGATTCATACGCAAAATCTTTCAAACACCAATTCAATATTTATTCTGATACCACTTTTTATTTCCTGACAATTTCCGAAACCAAAGGACTACGAATAAAAGACCAAAATTCCATTCCTTCAACTCAAGAAATCACGGCTTATGATGATTATGATTTTCATGAAATTGATCGTAAAAATATGCTCGCCCAGGCTCCTTTTGCAGGTTCAGGACGTGAGTGGGTGGGAGAGGAGTTCATAGCAAATAATGAACAAAAATTCACCTTCAACTTTTCTGGAATTCAACCTAATTCTTCTTTGAATATCACTGCTTCAATGGCTGGAATTGCTTATGGACAAACTGAATTCTCCATGAAAGCCAACGGTCAATCTGTGGGTACTATTCCTTTAAATGGGATTGGATTAGACCGCTATGATATAAAAGGAGATTTTTCAGTCAAGAATTTCGTTATTAAATCAGATAATTTTACAACCGCCACCGACTTGAAAATTGGCTTCATCTACGACCGTAAAACCCTTACTTCGGGTGTTGGTTATTTGAATTTTGTGGGTGTGCAAGCGGTTAGAAATCTAAAATTATACGGAAATCAAACTATTTTCAGATCATTGGAAAGTCTGAAATATCCAACTTCAAAGTTCACTTTAAATGAGTCATCCACAAGTCTAAAAATTTGGGATATTTCTAATCCACAAATCCCCCAAAATCAAATTTATACCTTACAAAACCAAAAGCTAAGTTTTGGCGTAAATACATCAACTTTAAAGGAATTTATTGTTTTTAATAATACTAATTTTCTTGAACCTATTTCTGTTCAAAAAATCAATAATCAAAATCTTCATAATGTAGAAGTGCCTGATTTAGTGATAGTCACTTCAGAAATTTTAAGAAAACAAGCAAACCGTTTAGCAGAATTTCGAGGACAAAATGATAAGTTATCAGTGCAAGTAGTTTCTACCCAAGAGGTTTATAACGAGTTTTCATCGGGTAAGCAAGATATTACGGCAATTCGGGATTTTATGAAGTTTTTACATGACCGTAATCCCTTGAAAATAAAGTATTTACTTCTTTTTGGTGATGCTTCTTACGATTATAAAAAGCGAGTAAAAGTGGTTGGCGATGAAACGAAAAATAGCTATATTCCAACGTATGAAAGTCGAGAATCATTACATCCTATTTATAGTTTTTCATCGGATGATTACTTTGGTTTTTTGGAAAATAATGAAGGTGAATGGATCGAAAATTCCGCTGGAAATCATACACTTGAAATTGGTATCGGTCGCCTGCCAGTAAAGAGTGTCCAAGAGGCAAAACAGGTAGTCGATAAATTGATTTATTATAGTTCCAGCAAAAATACTTTGGGTAATTGGCGAAGTAAAATTGCAATGGTTGCTGATAACGGCGATGGCAATATTCATCAAGAAGATGCCGACGCTTTTGCCAAGCAAATTAATTTGCAAAATCCCAACTATCAAACCAATAAAATTTATGTCGATGCCTTCCCATTGATTGTTTCGCCAGGCACACAACGTTCGCCAGAAGCAAAGAAAAGCCTAATTCAGACTTTGCAACAAGGGGTTTTGATAATGAATTATAATGGGCATGGTTCAGAAGAAGGCTTAACCGATGAACAAATTTTGAGAGGTGGTGATATTCAAAGTTTTACCAATTTCAATTCAATGCCACTAATGGTCACTGCAACTTGTCAATTCGGACGTTTTGATGATCCAAACCAAGTATCAGGTGCAGAGCTTGCTATACTCAATCCAAAAGGGGGAGCAGTTGCTTTATTAACCACCACCAGACCCGTTTTTCAAAATACAAATTTTGTTATAAATAAAGCTTTTTATGAATCCGTTTTTAAGCCAATCAATGGTAAAATGCCCCGCTTAGGAGACGTAATGATTTATACCAAAAATAATAGTTTTGAAGGAGTCATTAATCGTAATTTTTCTTTATTGGGCGACCCATCTATGAGGCTATTATATCCTGATAATGAAGTAGTTATAACGAAAATTAACAATAAAAATGCAACTCAAAACGATACACTGAAAGCACTGAGTAAAGTAAATTTTGAAGGAGAAATAAGGCTATTTGGCACGCAAACTAAGGTAAATGATTTCAACGGAATGGCTCAAATTAAGGTGTATGATAAACTCAAAAACCTACAAACTTTAGGAAGCGTTGGAGGTAAATTTGTATATCAACAATACCAAAATCTCTTGTTTGAAGGGCAAGTAAAAGTGCAAAATGGTAGTTTCATTGGCACGTTTATTGTTCCCAAAGATATTAATTATCAATATGGCGAAGGAAAAATATTTGTTTACGGTCAAACAACTGATGCAACCAATGATGCGGTTGGTTCGTCTAATCCAATAATAGGAGGAGCAAACATCGAAAATCTATCTGATAACCAACCTCCAAAAATTAGTTTATTCCTGAACGATGAAAGTTTCGTTGAGAATGGACAAACCAATGAAAACCCTATTTTTATTGCGAAACTATTCGATGAAAGTGGATTAAATTTAGCAACCGATGGATTGGGTCACGAAATGGTTTTAACGATTGACGACACTACCAAAGTAGTTGTAAACCAATACTTTACAAATAAATTAGACGATTATAAAACTGGAGAAATTAAGTATAGTCTAAAAAAATTATCTGTGGGACAACATCAGTTAAAATTAAAAGTTTGGGATAATTACAATAATTCAGCTGAATCTTCGTTACAATTTAGTGTTAGTCCCAACAAAAATAACACTTTGAGTAACGTATTTTGTTATCCTAATCCTTTCAACCAAACAACCAATTTTAGTTTCGAACATGAACGAGTAGGGGATGATTTCAACATAACCATCGAAATTTATGATAGTTATGGGCGTTTAATAAAGCAGTTGAACGAAAATGTGTATAAAATGAGTACCCCTTATGACAAAATTTCGTGGAATATTTCAGAAGATTCCACACCAATTGTTACTGGTAACTACTTTTATCGTATTTTTGCAAAGTCACTAACATCCACTTATCAAGCAATTGGGCTTGGTAAAATGATGTCCGTTAAATAATTTTGGGGAGTTAATTTGCCAGTAAATTTTGTTTAAAACTGGTTAATTGCTTACTTTTGAAATACCGAATGGATTTCTGTTATTGATATTACTCAATGCGTTATTAAGCCTCGTTCCGAGAAACTTTAACCTTAAAGACAATGATTAAAAATGTTACTAACGCTCTCAGAGCGTCTTTGATGCTTGGATTAACAATGTCAGCAGCGAATGTTTTCGCTCAGACGCAAGTACCCGTTACCCGAAGTGAGATTCCCTCGCCTTCTATACCATCTTTAATTCTTACGCCTGATGCTCGTTCAGCAGCAATGGGTGATGCAGGCGTAGCACTTTCTGCTCCTGATGGCGATGCGAACTCAATTTTTTGGAATCCTGGTAAAATGCCCTTTTCTAACAAAGATATTGGTGTTTCTATATCATATACTCCTTGGTTACGCCAATTAGTGAACGATATGGCTCTATTGAATGCCAGTTTTTACAAGAAAATTAAAAATAATCAGGTTATTGGTGCTTCAATCCACTACTTTGATCAAGGGCTTTTTCAAGCTACGAACAGTACTGGGCAATCTTTGGGTAATTACAATTCAAAAGAATATGCCATTGCTGTTTCATATTCCCGTAAGTTATCTGAGAAATTAGGTTTAGGAGTAAATATCAAATACATCAACTCAACTTTATTTACAGGTTCAATTGGTGGTACATCAGTGCAGCCAGCTTCAACAGTTGCGGCAGATATTGGTTTATTCCACACTTCAAAAAGTGATAAAAAATGGAATACTAATTGGGGTGTAATGATTCAAAATATCTCTGGTAGAGTTTCTTATGGTGGAGCAGAGTCTAACTTTATTCCAACAAACTTTAAGGCAGGTTTTGCAGCAACTAATATGATTGATGCACATAATAAGTTTACTTTAACCGCTGATATTAACAAACTGATGGTGCCTACCCCAACTTACGTTAATGGTGTTTTGCAACAACCAAGTACAGCAATTGGTGGTATCTTAGGCTCATTTGCTGATGGAAATGATTTAAAAGAAATAAATGTATCTTTAGGTGGTGAATACGTTTACAATGAATTATTTGCCGCTCGTGCTGGTTACTTTTTTGAAAACGCTGACCAAGGAGCCAGAAAATTCTTTACTGCGGGTTTTGGTGTAAGATTAGAAAAGAAATACGGTTTAGATTTCGCTTATTTGATTCCTACAACAACTGGAAGTCCATTGGCTCAAACGTTGAGAATTTCGCTTCATGCTAATTTCAACTCAGCTCCAAAAGTAATTGCGAACTAAGATTTAATACTTAAATTATTTAAAAATGACATTTCTTCGGGAGTGTCATTTTTTGTTTGCAACCACATAGAAAATATAGGTTACATAGAAAAATGATTGTGAACTTAGTGTCTTTGTGGCACTTAAAAATAAAAAAATGTTAGACAGAACCATAAGCCCTGATTTTCAGACGATTACATCCATAAATATTCCTCCTATACAAGTGATTACGTTATCAAACGGTATTCCTTTATATGTAGTGAATGTAGGTGAACAACCAGTTATAAAAATTGAATTTAGCTTTGAGGCTGGCAATTGGCAAGAACCACAAAATGGGGTTTCTTTTTTTACAGCAAAAATGATTTCTGAAGGAACTACTAAATACTCATCTTCAGAAATTAGTGAATATTTTGATAAGTTTGGTTCATTTACTGAATCAGGACAGGGCTTAGACCGTGCAAATTTTGTAGTCTATGGATTAAAAAAACATCTTCCTTCACTTCTACCAATGGTTCAAGAACTATTGAATGAAGCAATTTTTCCAGAAAAGGAATTAGAAACTCTCAAAAATATTCAATTACAAACCTTTCAAGTAAATTCTGAGAAAACCGCTTTTATTGCCAATAAGATCTTTAGAAAAAAAATCTTTGGTGATATTCATCCTTACGGTAATTCAATGACAGAGGAAGCAATTCAGGGTATTAATCAGAGCATTCTTATTGATTTCTATAAAAATTATTGGAAATCGAAACCATATAAAATTTATCTTTCAGGTAACGTAGGAGATGATGAAATTAAATTGATAGAACAATATTTTGGAAGTCAAAAAATAAGTCAATCTCATGATAATCAAATATTTACAAATCAGATTCTTCCAAAAGAGGAACATATTTTGATTCAAAAAGAAGGAGCCATGCAATCGTCTATTCGCATGGGTAAGCAACTGATGACTCGCAAACATCCAGATTTTTTTACAATGATGTTGTTAAATGAAGTCTTAGGAGGATATTTTGGTTCAAGATTAATGAAAAATATCAGAGAAGAAAAAGGCCTCACCTACGGTATTTCTTCAAATTTAGCCCTTTTCGGACAAGCAGGATATTTTGTGATTGGAACGGATGTAAAACGTGAGTTTACTCAACAAACTATTGATGAAATTCACAAAGAAATTAAAATTTTACAAGTAGAATTAGTTACAGAAAATGAATTAGAAACGGTTAAAAACTATATGGTCGGTTCATTTGCAGGATCATTAAACACCCCATTCGATATCACCGACCGTTATAAAGTAATTTTTTCAGAGAACCTTCCTTTAAATTTTTACAATAAATATATTCCTAATATTCAACAAATTTCCAATGTAATGTTATTAGAAGCCGCCAACAAATACTTAGCAACAGATTCCCTTTTTGAGATTGTAGTAGGAGGGAAGTAAATACACTTTACCTCAATTATTGAAGCATTTTTAAAAAATTGATGTATTCAAGTCTTGGAAGGTAATATATTATAAAAAAGTAAAAAACTTTTCAAAACATACTTGCCTAAAACTCAAAGATTTACTACCTTTGCAGTCCTGTTTAGGAAATAGTAAATCGTTATTGGTTGTGATTATTAGTAAACGCTCATAATCTTTGATAACAATGATGATTGCTTCATTTACGTCAAACGATTAACGCATAATTTTATAAAGCAATGGCTAAGAAAGGCAATAGAATCCAAGTAATTTTGGAATGTACTGAGCAAAAAACATCAGGTGTACCAGGAATGTCTCGTTACATCACCAAAAAGAATCGTAAAAATACTACGGCTCGTTTAGAATTAAAGAAATACAATCCTTTCATGAAGAAAGTAACTGTACATAAAGAAATCAAGTAATTCACTAAGAAGCAGTAAGCGATTAGCAATGAGTTTTAAATTCAAAGGTCTATATCGTTTCTTAAAGCTTCATAAATTATACTAAAGAAATGGCGAAGAAAGTAGTTGCAACCCTGAAAAAAGAAGGTGGTGTAAAATACGCTAAGATCATCAAGGCAGTAAAAAGCCCTTTAACTGGCGCTTATACATTCAAAGAGGAAATCATTCTTCAAGATGATGTAATGTCTGCTTTGAAAGGTTAATAAACCCTAAGATTTTCAATAGAGTCCTCTTCCCGAACGGTTAGAGGATTTTTTATTTACAGAACCTTCGGTATGCTTGTTGAACTATCTTTGTCATTATTGGTCAATAAAAAGCCCTAAGAAATATTCTCAGGGCTTTAAGCAGTCTCCATAAGCTATTTATTTTTATTTACATTTATTCTTAAAATCTTAAAAATAAATCAACAATTTGTACTTACGCATAAACCTTGATTCTTGGATTTTTAATAAGGACGTAAAAAAGATTGAAAAGGTTGTGTTGGCATAAAAATAAAAATCCTCTCCATTTTGATGGAGAGGATTTTTATTTTTATTATAGTTCCTTTTGAATATTATTTCTTTTTAGGAGCATCAGGAATGATTCGGATGTCACCTGGATTCTTAGGGTCAATATAGAATTTATATTTAGCTACTTGACCAGTTGGCTTACAATCACCAGCATTCAAACGTTGAACTTCGTATTCATATACCGAAGGATTTTTTGGCAATGGAAGATCAGCAGGCCATTTGATGTTTGGATTAGTAGCAACGTTCTCATAATTGATTGTTGTGCTATACGTTGAAACTCCAGCAGGACCAGTTGATTTTTTACGTCTTGGTACTAAACGCTTTGGTTTGGCAGCAGCAACAGTACCGTCAGTAGGTTTTGCAGGAGCAACTGTTGTTCTTTTCTTACGAGCTTTACGTGGTGACCTGTAACCGTCTGTTCCAGAACCCGAACCGCCAAAATATCTTGTTGCAGTTGAACCACCAAAGATTTTAAACATATACTGATCTTCAACTGGTTTTTCAGCAACGATGTTTTGAACAACTGGTTTTGCTTTGTATCCAAAACTTGCAGCAACGGCTTCTGAAAGACATTTTCCTTCTACACTTGACTGAACTGTGTAGTAATAGAAACTGCACTCATCACTATTCACCAATGAAACATTTGTTGGTAAACTCAAGTTAGTATTCTTCGTTGTTTGTTGATAGATTGGAGTTCCAGAGCCATCAGCTTTATACAACTTATAAATATACTCTTCGTTTTCTGGCGTTGCAGAAGTACTTTTCCAACGGAATGAGGGAATAGTAGTGACACCATTATCATACATCATTCCTCTTTCTCCTTCAATTGTAGGAACGGCACAAATTACTGGTGCTGGAGGAGGAGGTAATAAAGAATAAACAGTATTTCCAGTTTTCTCTCCAAATGTATGAGAAAGAGCCAAACCAAAATTACAACCACCATGAGTACGAGTATATTCTCTTGTCAACACTCGAAGTGATGCAGGAGTAACATCTGCACCAGCAACTGTGTATGGTGTTGAAGTCAAGAATCCTTGTGCGTTTAGACCAACTGCCCAGTTTTTAGCAATGTTGTATAAGAAATCAACACTTAATAAACCTCCTAATTGATTTTTTGAAGCAGATGGTGAAGTACGGAATACCAATTGGTCGGCTCCCAGAGCGCCCGCCGTTACAGCTCCAAACCTTGGTGCTGAACTGTTGAATAAACCTCCTTTCAAATCAATATCTATATTAAATTTTTTACCGACTGGTAATGCGATTGCAGGTCCAATCAATAGATAAAAATCTTCATAATCTCCTTGGGTATCATACTTTAAAGCACTTGGGCTAATACCTAAAGCTCTTGCGTTTTTAGAGATTTGACCATCAACACCTTTATAGTCTTCTTTAACGCCAAAATTCTGATAACCTCCCATTAAACCAAAACCAAGATTACCCCAAAAGTGATTAACCGACAATGAATTATAACCACCTGGTTTTAAAAACATTGTTTTATCTTCACCTTCCTTACAGAATGGGATGGCAATACCGATACGGTCGGTAGCTTTCCAATATCTTCTTGGTTTAGTTGAACGTAAGACGTTGCTGTTTTTGTAAAAAGCCGAGTCAAGGTAATAACCATCAGCAACTGTTTTTACTACTTGCCCATTTGAATAGGTCGTTGTTGTAATTCCGTTGTCAGTTAATGAACTAACAACCGTTGGTTTTGTGCCAGTAGTATTCGGGACTTGGGCTGATGCTATATGACCGGCAGTAAGGCAGGTCAGTAGCCCCATAGTAAGTCTTTTTGAAAGACTGATTCCTGAAAAAATCTGTTTCATGTTTTTTTAATTTTGATAAAATGATAGGGTTTTGTGACGGACTTATTTAGTAGTCTAACGATTCGAGTGGGTAAAAGTAACGCTTTTTCTAAAAAAACAAGAAAATATACACGAAAAATCCTACTTTTTTTGTAAAAAAATGCGATATACAGTCATTTTAAGCATTATTACCCATTAATAATCTTAATTTTGTAATCAAAATAAAATTAGTTCGATATTTCGCAAATATAGTGTACAAGAATTAATATTCAAATACCGTACACTCAAAAGTAAGGGTTTATAACCATTAACCTACTTCCATCAATAAAAATAATATTTAGTTAATATTTATCCTTATATAAAATGTCAATTCATACTGAAATTAAGAGAGTTACAACGCATATCCTACAAGAAATGAAAAACCGAAGTGAGAAGATTTCTTGCTTGACGGCTTATGATTACTCAATGGCTCGAATTGTTGATGCTGCGGGAGTGGATTTAATTCTTGTAGGAGATTCTGCCTCGAATGTCATGGCTGGACATGAAACAACGCTCCCCATCACGCTCGACCAAATGATTTATCACGCCACGTCAGTTGTGAAAGGGGTTAAACGTGCCTTAGTAGTTGTTGATATTCCTTTTGGTTCGTATCAAGGAAATTCCTCGGAAGCCTTAAGGTCTGCCATCAGAATAATGAAAGAATCTGGTGGTCATGCCGTGAAAATGGAGGGTGGAGCAGAAATTAAGGATTCTGTTACACGAGTTTTAAGTGCAGGGATTCCTGTAATGGGACATTTGGGACTTACACCACAATCTATTTATAAATTTGGGACTTATGCAGTAAGGGCAAAGGAAGAGGATGAGGCTAATAAATTAATGGAGGACGCTAAATTGTTGGAAGACATTGGTGTCTTTGGAATTGTATTAGAAAAAATTCCTTCTGAGCTTACAAAAAAAGTTTCACAAAGCCTTCATATCCCAACCGTCGGGATTGGGGCAGGACCTGATGCTGACGGACAAATTTTAGTGGTTCATGATATGTTGGGTATTAATAAAGAGTTTAAACCGAGATTCCTTAGGAGATATGCCGACTTAGACGGGATTATGAACAAGGCAATCTCACAATATGTTAAAGACGTGAAATCAGTTGATTTCCCGAGTGAAAAAGAAAGCTATTAATGTTGGGGATTAGGGATTTGGGGTTGGGGATTAGGGTTAAATTTGGAAGTATAGAGCTAAACATTAAGATTAATTACTAAAATATTATTACTATTATTTTCACAATCAATCTTAAAGTTAATTCTAATTACACCCTGATATTCAATCCATAATCCCCAACCCCCAACTCCCAACCCCTAACCCTTAAAAATGAAAGATTTCCATGTAGTATATGAAGACAACCATATCATTGTTGTCAATAAAAGAGCTGGGATTCTGGTTCAAGGAGATTCTACGGGTGACCGTACTTTGACAGATGCTGTAAAGGATTATATCAAAAAGCAGTATAATAAGCCAGGAGACGTATTTCTTCATCCCGTTCATCGTTTGGATAGACCTGTGAGTGGTTTGGTGATTTTTGCCAGAACTTCAAAGGGTTTGGAAAGAATGATGGAGCTTTTTCGTAAAAGAGAAGTTCAGAAAACGTATTGGGCAGTGGTGAAACGCAGACCAAAAGAATTGAAAGGAAAATTGACTCATTGGCTAACAAAAGATGAAGTAAAAAATGTGACAACGGCACACGATGAGGAGGTGAAGGGTTCGCAGAAAGCTGAATTGAATTATAAAGTTTTGGGAGAAGTTAATAAACACTTTTTATTGGAAGTTGAGCCTTTGACAGGCAGGCCACATCAAATCCGTGTTCAACTCGCCACGATGGGAAGTATTATTCGTGGCGATTTGAAGTATGGATATGATAAGCCGAATGCTGATGCAAGTATTAATCTTCATGCGAGACGATTATATTTCATTCATCCTGTGAAGAAAGAACCTATTATTTGTAAGGCGGCAGTGCCACCTAACGCTTTTTGGGAAGAATTCTTGGAACTTGATCCTGATGATTTCAAGCAAAAAAATCTTGATTATCTTCATGAATAAGAGGCGAGGCAATGTCGTTTCTTATTTGAGCAACTAACCCTAAAATAGCGTGTTTAATACCTTGCAATGCTCCTGAAGCAATGCTCAAAGGAAGAATTAAAGGCAAAAAAATTAGCCATTGAAGAATCATGAATTGATTTAACTTTCTCATATTGATTTCGATAGTGGTCAAAACTGGTGTTTAAATAAAGATTGTGGTAATTTTATAAAATTCAATCATTTACAAACAAATGTTGTGCCGAAGTGGGTTAGTTTTTTGCTATTTTGTAGTGTAAAAATAAAAATAATTCTTTGAATAACAATATTAAATCTTTTGATTTTTTTATAAAAGGCTTAAAATGTATCAATATTTAATTTATTTACCCAATAAGGTACTTATCAAACATAAAGCCATGATTCGTGAAAATCATGGCTTTATTGCTCAGTTTTGGTTGTTTATTTTTTTACATACGGCATGAAAGCATACTTAGATTTTACGGATATTACCTCTGCAATTTTGGCAAAAACTAATTTTGGAACATCAATTTTATGATCAATTAATTTTACATCAAAGTTGCAGATTAAGCTAATTTTTTGATTATCTACTGTCAATTTTCCTTTCAAATCTCTTGGTTGAGTTACGCCATGCAGAATTAATTGTCCCTTAGCGGTTACGTCATAAGTTCCATTTTTTGAGAAATCAATTGGTTCTAATATTTTTCCCTTGAAGATTCCAGTTGGAAATTTTTCCGATTCCATGTAGTTTTCGTTGAAATGTTCTTGCATTAATTTATTTGGAAAATCGAAAGAAGACATTTTCATACTCACCGCCACTTCATTTGTAGATGTGTTTAAGAATGCTCCAACGGTTTTGTTCACTGCTGAAATATTCTCAACGGGTGTTTCTGAAAAGAAATTTGTTTCGCCCGATTGCGTGGCGTAAAGTTGTCCGAAAGATTTACTTGATATTAAAATACTGAATATCAGGAGTTTGACAATATTTTTCATGATAAGTTTTATGTTTATTAATGAAGTATTACTTATGCAACTCCTTGGCTTTTTTATCTAAACTAAAACTTCTGGCAATATTAAATCCGTAAAATATTCCTCCGTCACTCCAAGATTTTGTTGTTTGGGCAATAAATTGGCGTTCAATCATTCCTCTTGAATTGGTGAAATGTAATTGAAAAACGTGTCCTCCTGTTTCTATATCAAAGCCAAGTGCTAAGGAATTGTTGTATTGACTTGAAGCTGGGCGGTTGAAATCTGCGTAATAATACTCACCTGTGATGCTTAATCTTTTGGTCAATTTCATTCTTCCGCCCACGCCCAATGCTAACATATTATTTGGCGTATCAGTAGTTTCTGATTTATTAAAATGAAGGAATGTTGGCATTAATTGCAAAGAGAATTTGTCACTGAATTTTCTTGCAATTAATACTTGTCCTGTATAAGTCATTCTCTCCAAATTATCCTTATATCTCATCACTGTGCCTGATTCTAAGGAAGAACCTGTTTCAACGGTACTGATGGCATTGCTCCCGTATAAGGTCATGGTTATGGGTGTAGTGTTGGATTGACGCAAGAGTTTGTATTTGGCATAAAAATCATACATTTTCTCTTGCGAACTTCTGCCGATTCCAACAGTGAGCTGACTATTGATTCCGTATTCCAAACCCAAGCGAATTCGTGCTTCGTCTAATCCGAAAAAGTTTTCGATAAATCCCGTATTTAAGGCTCCGAAACGGTGCGAAATCCAGAAATTTAACTGATTTTTACCTACGGTTTCAATTGTTTGCCCATTTATTAATCTTGTTCCTTTGAAAGTTGCAATGGTATATTCGGTTTGATTTTTGGTTTCATTTTCTAACATTTTCATTAAATCATCCTGTGAAAATGCTTGAATTGATAAAGTACAAAAGATGATGGTAATTAACTTTTTCATAATTCTTCGGTTATAGTTAAGAATGAAGTCTGTGTGGTGATATTGAACAGGAATCTTCATCCATAATTATGAAGATTCCTGTTATAATTTATAAAGTTACCGTTAGAATATTTCCAGATTGAGTAACCTTGAAGGTTGTTAAGGGACTTGGAGCAACAGAAAGATTTTTGCCTGTATTGTCAAAAGTTGCCCCATGAACAGTACACCTAAATTTATCGGTTGAATAAATGATATTTTTGTTATTTGCGTGCGTGCATACCAGCGTTACGGCAACATAGCCATTGTCACTTGTGTTAGCGATAACGATGTTATTAGTTGCATCCACAAAGAATCCACCTTTATTCTTCAATTCACCGTTTTTAACGGTTGTGATATCATACGTTGCGGTTTTTGTGGTTGTGGCTGGGGTTGTAGCCTCTTCATTTTTGCAAGATGTCATCGTTACACCACAATAGACTGCCATAAGACTTGCTCCTGATAGTCCCATTTTTTTGAGGAATTCTAAACGATTGATTTTTTCTACTTGATTTTCTGTGTTCATGTTAATTGAGGGGTTTAATTATGGCTGTAAATTATTTGTATGTACTTGAATTTTAATGAAAGGTTGCGTTGATTTAAGCGGAAATTTTTAATAAGGGTTCAAATCGCTCATTATTACGCTGATTTTCAATAGCTTATGAGTGAGGTTTATCTGAGAGAATTTTCGAAAACATTTTTGGAAATTAAACGAAAAGAAGGGAGCTTGTAGTATTTTGAGTATTTGTGTAAAATAGTTGGTAAATGAAAAGAGCATCAAGAAGAATCCTTAATGCTCTTTTTTATAAAATAGATCTCAATACCCAGGATTTTGCTTCAAAGTAGCTTGTCCATCTTTCTGACTATTCAAGATTTCGTCATTTGGCAATGGGAAATAACTGTTTTTTGAGGTAAAAGTTTTTCCTACCAAATAACCTCTTTTGTTGTAGGTTCTTCCCGCCATATCTTTTCCGTCTTTCGATTCTTCTTGAACGTATTTATTCAAGTATTTCTCGGCAATCCCCCAACGTACTAAGTCAAAGAAACGGTGTCCTTCCATCGCAAACTCTAAACGATTTTCCATGCGGATGGCGTTGCGTGCGTAGTCAGCTCCTTTGGTAGTAAATGTACCTTTTGGATAGGCATTGACCACATAAGTAACGCTTGCATCTTGCACAGAACCGTTTTTGGCACGAACACGGATGAGGTTTACATAATCTTCACTTGCTTGCAGATTTCCTAATTCAGCCTCACATTCAGCCAACCAAAGTATTACCGAAGATAATTTCAACAATCGGTAATTGTTGTTGGTATTTCTTCTTGAAGTTGAATGCGTTGAACTTCCTTCATCCGATAAATAATACATCCATTTTTTACCTACGTAAGGACCCGAATAGTTTTGATTTCTTATCCAGTTGAAGCCTGGCATGGTTCCCCAATCCAAAAAATTCACGCCTCTACGTCCAACAGTCCAGTCTAAACGTGGGTCAACTGGAACGGTTTTCATTAACGTAAAAGCATCATTTGACTTCAATCCTTGGTCATTTGGCACGTCCACTTGATTGTAGGTATCGGTTGTCCCATCGGGTGAAGATCCAATTAATGGCAAACCATTGGCATCAGTTTTGAAAGCATTTACTAAATTTTGAGAAGGTAAATAAAAACCGCAACAACCTCTTCCTGGGGCTCCTGCCGAGTAGGGATAGTTCAAATTATCTCCTGCATTGCCATTATTTCCGTTCGTTCCATCGTTGACTGAAAATTGTACTTCAAAAATTGACTCAGCGTTATTATTGGTAATATTTCTATAATTTTCGTGATAATTGGCTACTAATCTTTTACCCGAATTTTTATATACATCTTCCAGTAAAGTCTTGGCGGCGGTGTATTTCTTTTGGAAAATCAAGGCTTTTGCCAAGTACGTTTTCGCTGCCCATTGCGATGCTCTCCCTTTCTGCGATGGTACGGCTGGAAGGTTAGTAGCGGCGAAGGTAAAATCTGCCTCAATGTTCGCCCAAATATCTTTATCATTTGGAATTTTGGTTGAATTTGGGTCTGATGCAACGTAGGTTTTTTCATCAATGTAAGGCACCATGTTCCACATTTTTTTTGCCTCGAAGTGAAAATGTCCTCTCAAAAATCTTGCCTCAGCCACCACTTGATTCTTTTCAGCATCGGTCATATCTTTTACATCTGAATTTTGAGATAAAAGGATTGCTTCGTTTGCCCGAGCCACGCCATCATAAGAGTGTTGCCACTTTCCTAAAAAATAAGTATTGTCTGAAAGCCAACTGTATTGCTCAATATATTCTTGTTCTGGTTGGTCGCCGATGTCGGTTCCTTTTACAGCATCACCACTGGTAATTCCGCCAAAAACATAGTTTGAAATGGTTGATTGACGACCAGTATTACCAGCCCCAACGCCATCCATTAGTGAATATGCACCGATTAGGACTGCATTTACACCATTTTTATTACTTAAAGAAGCCAAAGATGCAGCCCCTTGTGGCTTTATATCAAAAAACGATTCTGAACAAGAAAACGTAATTCCGACTAATGCGATGATTAATATTTTTTTCATTTTGTTTGCTGTTTTTTACGGAAGTCGTCCTTCAAAAGGACGAATCCGTGGCCATATTTTGCAGATTAAAACCCTAATCTAACTCCTACATTATAAGATTTTGCTACGGGGAAAGCTCCTTCGTCAATACCCATGTGCGTATCCTGATTGTCGCTTCCTGATGCTCTTAGATTAATATCTGGGTCCAAACCTTTATACTTTGTGAAAGTGAAAAGATTTTGTCCTTGTATATAAATCTGAGCTGAACTCAATTTGATTTTTGATAAAATTGAAGATGGGAAATTATACGTCAATTGTACATTTTTGATACGAGTATAAGAACCGTCTTCCACAAAATAAGTTGAGATTTGCTGACTTATTCCATCCTGTGAATTCAAACGGGGCAACAAGGCATCATCACCAGATTTTTTCCAAGAGTTATACAACATATCTTTTGAACGATTGCCTTGGAAAGTGTTGAAATCTGTCCAATATTTCAAATAATTAAAAATTTGATTTCCCTGTGAACCCTGAATAAACACGGTCAAATCAAAGGCTTTATACCCAAAATTAAGGTTAAATCCATACGTAAAATCAGGGTGAGGATTGCCGATGATGGTTCTATCAGCGGCTGTAATTACGCCATCACCATTGACATCTCTAAACTTGAATGTACCCGCACGAGTGTATGAGCCAAATTTTGGAGCGGTTGCAGCTTCGGCATCGTCTTTAATTACGCCATCAACAATGTATCCAAAATAACTCGCAATTGGTAAACCTGCTCTTGTCACTGAAATTGCTGGTAAACGAGTTGAGAAACCAAAAACGGTTGCATTTGGATTATCGTTGAGTTTAACAACATTGTTTTTGTAGGTACTAAACATTCCACCAACTGAGTATCTAAAATCACCAATTTTATCTCTGAAAGTTACATTCAAATCGAGTCCTTTATTGTTTACTTCACCAATATTTACATAAGGAATTGAACCCGTTCCTGCCGTTCTTGGGATTGGTACTTGCGTTAGCATATCAGAAGTTGTACGGTCGTAAACATCCAAAATAACTTCTAATTTGCTTTTCAGCATTGTAAAGTCAAGACCGATATTTGTTGAAGTGTTAGTCTCCCATTTTCCGTTTGGATTTCCAAATTGCGTTAAGTCAAAACCGTTTGCAATGGCATTTCCAGAACCCGTGATATCATAGGCATTATTAAGTGGGTCTGGAGAATATAGCGTAGAGGCATTGTAAACGTTTGGAATTAACTGATTACCTGTTTTACCCCAACCAATTCTCAATTTCATATCATCCATAAAAGTTAGTTTTTTCATGAACTCTAACTCCGTCATTCTGAAACCGAGTGAGAAAGCTGGGAAAACACCAATGCCATTTACTCTCGAAGAACGATCACGTCTTAAAGTAAAATCCGCCAAAAGAAAATCTTTATAGCCATAATTAACTTTACCGAATTGAGAAAATAATGCACTAATGGTGGGTCCCGCTCCTCCATTTGCTAATCCTGCCGCCGCTCCAAGATTCAAGAAACGATAAGATGGGTCATCAAAAGCGAAATTACTACGTGCTGCATTAAATCCAAATGCGAGCGTATAAACGGATTCAGTACCTGCCAAAAAGCTAAAATTATGCTCACCAAATTTTCTACTATAATTTAAGGTATTGTACCAAGTAATTGCTTTATCATAACTATTTGAAACCGTTAAGCTATTAGCATTTCGTGGTTCAGCCGCTTCAATATCACGGTTGAAATAGGCTGAAAGGTTAAAATTGTTGTATTCAATACCCAAACTTGTTCTAAATTTCAAATCAGGAATTAATGCTAATTCAGCAAAGACATTTCCGAAAATATGGGTTCCATAAGTTACGTTGTCTTTCTCACGCCACTGTCTCGCTAATGGATTCGGAGCATTTCCAAGGTTTGAACCCCTACTTCCCGCAAAACCATTTAAGTCAGAAGTATTTGTGCCACCTAAACCCGTAGGACCACCTGTGATGTCAAAAACAGGAATAATTGGTTGAATTCTGATGGCAAACATAATTGGATTACTCTCATTATTGTTACCAGCCGGAACGCCAACTCTTTCATCGTAAGAAACCGTGAAATTCTCCCCAAAAGTTAATTTCCCTCTCGTAAACTCCGTATTAGCACGAACCGAATAACGCTTGTAGCTGGTATATCTCAAAATTCCTTCTTGATTGAAATAACTTCCAGAAATGGCATATTTTCCCGTTTTTGTGCCACCAGTTGCACCTAATTGGAAGTTTGAAATTTTGGCAGGACCAAAAATTTCACGTTGCCAGTCAGTGCCTTCTTTACTTGCTTGGGTGATGTTGAAAGCTGTTACGCCCAATTTTGGGTCTGCGATGTCATTTGTGTAAGTAAAATTGGCGGGAAGTGTTCCATAGACATTTGGATAGATGTAATCGGCAATGGTTTGTTCGCCCGTTGGTGAGAATTTGTATTGTGCCGATGGCGAAGTTCCAGGCGTTTTGCCTGCTCCAATTTCAGATTCATAATAAAACTGACCTAATTCTCTTGTATTCAGCAAATCCAGCGTTTTGCCCATTTGTTGTGTCCCTGTATAAGCATCAAAAGTAATTTTTGCATCGCCAGTTCCACCTCTTTTTGTCGTGATAATAACCACACCGTTGGCAGCTCTTGCTCCATAAATTGAAGCCGCAGAAGCATCTTTCAATACTTGCATTGATTCAATATCATTTGGATTTATTTGGTTCAACGTTCCTTGTGTAGGCACGCCATCAATCACATAAAGTGGACTGTTGTTGTTTATTGAGCCAAATCCACGAATACGAACCATCGTTCCCCCCCCTGGCGAATTGTCGTTTCCAACCGTTACTCCTGCCGCACGTCCTTGCAACATTTGCGTTACGCTGGCAGCTGGTAGAGCAGTCAGTTCTTTAGCACCGACCACCGTCACCGCACCCGTAATGTCTTTCTTGCGTTGCGAACCGTAGCCTGTTACAACTACTTCCGACAATGCCTGTGCATCGGGTGAAAGAAGAATGTTAATGATTGACTGATTTCCAACAGAAACCTCTTTGGCAGAATAGCCAACCGATGAGAAAATAAGCGTTGCTTCATTAGGCACTTCAATAGAATAAGAGCCTTCTGCATTAGTAGTGACGCCCTTATTTGTACCTTTCACTTGGACGGTTGCCCCGGGAACCGATGAGTTGTTTTCACCATCAGTAACTTTACCAGATACTTTCTTCTGTGAGAAAGCGGTTGCCGAGCAAATCAGGAAAAAAAGTAGAAAGAAACTCTTCCTACTGGGAATTGAGTAATTTTTTTTCATTGGAAAATGGAGATAAAGGTTGGTTGAAAATTGTACGCTAAAAAGTACTAATTGATAGTTGTAATGATTTAAATAGTGATTCGTAAGTATTTAAGATGCTATTCAAAGAGGAATTGGTATTATAAAATCAAGGAAAAATATTTTTTTATATTTTATCGTACGAATCTAAAGAATAAAAGTGTAGAAGTTAAAGTTGTTTTGATTATTTAACGGTTATATAATTTTGGGGTATCTTAAGGGAAGTTTCGCCGAGAGCAATACTTTTCTTATCTGGAACTTATTAAAATATTTATATCAAATCCATCAACGTTTTCTGTTCCAAAACTACTAAATTGGCATCTCGCCATTGTTCCATTACGTTGCGAAGCGTGCAGGTCTCCTCGTTGGCACAATCATCACATTTACCATAAAAGTGTAGAGAAACGCACAGTGTCGGGGCAATTGGCCCATCGACAATACGGATAATTTTGGCGAAAGTTACTTGGTCGGGTGGAATTCTAAGATAATATCCCCCTCCTTTTCCCTTCTGACTTTGCAAGATTCCATGATTACGCAATTCCAAAAGAATGGCTTCCAAGAATTTTTTAGGAATGTTCTCCGATTCAGCAATATTTGAAATTAATAATGGACCTTTTTCATACTCACGAGCCAACACTTTCAAGGCTTTCAATGCGTATTTTGCTTTTTTAGAAATCATGTTTAATTGAGTTGTACGTTCGCAGTTTTTTAAAATTATGCTGAAACGATTTAATTATAAGTTTAAACGGTTACCCTATTTAGCTTATAGACAAAATTACACATATTTCTGAATACTTAATTAACTCAATACAATTTTGATAATAGTTATGTTTTGATTATTTTCAAGATAAATTTAAAAATATTCTTTAAAAATTACAAAAATGTCCACAAATTTTGATTTTATCGTTGTTGGAGCAGGTTACGCAGGACTAACTGCTGCTCGTCAATTACTAAAAGCGGGTAAGTCTGTAAAAATACTCGAAGCTCGTGAGCGTGTTGGTGGGCGGGTACATACTCAACAATTTGATGGGTTTTATTTGGATATGGGAGGCACTTGGATTGGACCAACGCAAGACAAAATTTATGGACTAATTCGTGAATTCGGTATCACGACTTTCCCCACTTATGATGAAGGCAAAAGCACTTTAGTAATGAATGGAAAGACTAAGAATTATAAGGGAATAATTCCTCCTTTGCCGATTCCTGCTTTGTTGAGTTTGGACGGAGCCATAAAAAAAGTAACGAAATTATCCAAAACCGTTAACCTTAAAAACCCTTGGGAAACACCTGATGCAATAAAGTGGGATTCTATGACTTTGCAAACTTGGATGGATAAACAAATGTTTTCCGATACGGCTAAAAATCTCTTCAAAATAGCTTCTGAGGCAATTTGGGCTACACATCCAAACGAGGTTTCAATGCTTCATGCGATGTTTTACACCAAGTCTTGTACAGATTTTGATACCTTAATGAATGTGAAAAATGGAGCTCAAGAAGAACGGATTTTGGGCGGTGCGATGTCAGTTGCCTTGAAAATGGCAGAGAGTTTTCCAGCAGATACCATCCAATTTAATGCCCAAGTGAAAGCAATTGTGCAGGATGGTGAAAGCGTGGAAGTTATTGGAAAAGATTTTAGATATTCTTGTAAAAAAGTCATCGTTGCTATTCCTCCCACTTTGGCTGGACGCATTGATTATCTACCACTTTTACCCGCCAATCGTGACCAACTGATGCAAAGAATACCAATGGGAACGGTCTGGAAATGTTATGCCGTTTACGACCAACCTTTTTGGCGAGATAAAGGATTGAATGGATTAGCAGCTTCGGGTGATGGCTTCGTTTCTTTGACTTTTGACAATTCTCCAAAGGACGGTTCAAGGGGAATTATGATGGGATTTGTGTTGGCTAATCAAGCAAAAGATTTTTCATTATTATCTGAAAATGAAAGGAAAAAAGCTGTTTTAAGTCAGTTTGAAGGGTTTTATGGCAAAGAAGCCGCTTCACCGATTTTTTACATTGACAAATCGTGGGCGGAGGAAGAATTTACTCGTGGGTGTTATGCGGGCGTTATGCCAACGGGTGCGTGGACAAGTTTGGGCAAGCATCTGCGTGAACCCATCGGCAATATTCACTGGGCTGGTACGGAAACTTCGGATGTTTGGAATGGGTATATTGACGGGGCGGTGCGGTCGGGGGAGAGGGTAGCTTTGGAGGTTTTGGGATTATTATAAATATTAATTAATTCATTTTGGAACTAAGTAATCAATGTAATTTAAATGACGTTTTTATTTGGAGTAAATATCTGATTATCAGTTAGTTATTTTCCGAATATAGAACCGAAGCGTCGGACGCATCGAAATACGAACAACTACTTATAAACTATCTGTCACAGACAAAAATAGACCACAGATTTTAAGAATTTAACAGATTTGAATGGGAACTTCCCGAAAGTTTTAAACTTTCGGGAAGTTGAGCAGAACTACTAAACTTTAGTTCTAATAAGTTACTTTAATTATACTACGGGTTCATACGTGGTATATTTTTTATAAAATAACATTACTATCCCTTTCATGAATCGTACTCTGACGCAGTCTTAGAAAACTGCCCTCACGGTTTGAAAACGAGGCTCTGACTTCGGCAATAAGTGATAAGCCAATTTCTTCTGGCGAAACGGCTCCAATATCTAAACCCACGGGGGCATGGATTCGCAGAAAATCTGTTTCTGAAATTGCTACACCTTCTTCTGAGAGTTCTTTAAAGATTTTTTCAGAACGAATTCTTGGTCCTAACATCCCGATAAATGGCGAATCGGTTTTTAAGGCTTTCGGTAAATTATATTTATCCGTTTTATAGTCGTGAGACATTAAGACGATAGCAGTATGATTATCAAAAAGAATACTTTCAAAATCATCAGGAAGTACAATCTGGTCGGCAATTCTTGAAATTTTATTGTTCACCTTCAAGGGATTTGCCACGATGGTTACACGCCAACCCATTTCTTTCACTAACCTTGTCAACGGATATACGTCGTATTGGCTTCCCATCAAAATCAAGTGAATTTCTGGGGGTAGGATTTCGATAAAAATGTCTAATTTTCCTCCTTTTTCCAGTTTAAATTTTTGTGGAGCAGATTTTCCTATCAGGATTTGATTCTCGACAGCCTCATAAATTTGTTGGATTATTGCTCCGTCTTGAAGGTGACTTAGACTTTCTAAACCAGCATACTCAATAACTTCACCAGGTTTTAGATTATCAAAACTCGTATTTTTCAAATCTGTAATTGTAATCAAAATATGAGTTTTACGTCTTGATTTCATACAAGTCTTTAAAATCTCAACGGGATTTTTCTCAGAATTGTAATCAATTGGCGTAAAAAGTACATCAATGATTCCATTACACCCTAAACCAACACCAATTTGATGCTCATCATCATCGGTGGTATCGTAAGTTATTAAGGTTGATTCTGCTCGAGTAATGGCAAATCTGGCTCTTTTCAAGGCATCTCCTTCAAGGCAACCTCCACTGATTCCACCTACCCAAACGCCATCATCCATGACTAACATCCTCGCCCCAGTGCGTCTGTACGATGAGCCTTCCACCCGTACAACCGTGGCGAGAGCCGCCTTAGTTTTATCTCTTTCGAGCGTATCGTAAGCATCAATTATGGCTTTAATTTCTTTCATACCAATGTTTCTTCATTCACACATTTCATTTTTAAAATTTTAAAGGGTCAAGATTTTTAAAGTGTCCATTTAGTTTTATCCGCTCCTTTGTTTTTTCAACTTCCAGTAAAATTGGAATAATTCGTTCTAAATGTTGTATCAAAAACCCTTGTCGTTCCGTTTCAGTTGGCATTTTTAAAAGGTTGTACTCTTGTTCCAGCGACAAACCAATTTTATGAGCAATCTGGAAAGAATAAGGTTGTGGTTTTTTGGGGTCGAAGGTGATTTCTTCATCCAAATATTCATAAAGTGATGCAACTCTTTGGGCCAATCCAATCATTACGGAAGGACTAATTTCTGGTTCGGGAAGCAATTCAACCACGCCACCCGCATATAATTTCATTTCTACAGGATTTTGAAAATCCAATATTCTAAATACTCTTATGCCTTGTGTACGAATGTCCATACGGCCGTCTTCGTATTTTTTGGAGAGTTTCGTAATCCTTACTTCCGTGCCAAACCCGGGCATTTTTCCATCCAAAAAAACAGGAATTCCGAAGGTTTTTCCTTCATCCAAACACTCATTAATCAAATCTTGATAACGTTGCTCGAAGATGTGTAAATTGAGGTCTTCCAAGGGGAAAGCGACTAAATTTAGGGGGAATAAAGGAAGGAATTTTTGCATAAGTTTTGTTAATAATTATAAAAGATGTAAAAGTAATGGGTTTTGATTTAGGATTAATTAAAGTCCTTGCGTGAATTTGAGATTCTAAGGATTGAACAAAGAAATTAATCAAAGCGTTACCAACCTACATATATTTTCAAGATAGTAAAAATCAACCCTTTACATCTATTAATTTTGTACTAATAAAATTGCTTATCTAAAGCCCAAAGCTAATCGCCAACGGCTAAAAGCTACAAAATATGATTACAGTTAGAGAAAGACCAATCACGAGTTGGTTACCAATTACCAAAAAAGAAGTTGAACAGCGGGGCTGGGAACAATTAGATGTTATACTGATTTCGGGAGATGCCTACGTGGATCACCCTTCTTTTGGAACGGCTGTAATTGGGCGAATCATTGAAAGTGAGGGCTTTAGGGTCGGAATTATTCCCCAACCCAATTGGCGTGACGACCTCCGTGATTTCAAGAAAATGGGTAAACCTAAATACTTTTTTGGCGTAACGGCGGGTTGCATGGATTCGATGGTGAATCATTATACGGCTAATAAAAGATTGCGTTCAAACGATAGTTATACGCCAGGTGGAGAAGCGGGTTTTAGACCCGATTATGCCTCAACGGTTTACACCAAAATTCTGAAAGAAATTTATCCCGATGTTCCCGTTCTCTTAGGTGGAATTGAGGCTTCATTACGCCGTGTGACCCATTACGACTACTGGAAAGACCAATTAATGCCTACCATTTTGGAAGATTCGGGGGCGGATATGCTCGTGTACGGCATGGGCGAACAACCCTTGCGAGACATCTTGAGAATGGTGAAAAATGGAGTGCCGTTGAATGAAGTTAGAGGCGTGAATCAGATTGCCTATTTAGACGAAAAACCCGTTCCTGCCCATGAAACTTGGGAAACCGTTGAGTTGGCAAGTCACGATGTTTGTCTGAACGATAAAATGAAATATGCCGCCAATTTCAAGATTGTGGAAGTGGAATCGAATAAGTGGCAAGCCAACAGGATTCTGCAAAAAGTGGGTGATAAAACGTTGGTCATCAATCCGCCTTTCAAAACGATGGATGAAGAGGAAATGGATAAATCATTCGATTTGCCTTACACCCGTTTGCCCCACCCAAAATATAAAAATCGTGGACCGATTCCTGCCTACGAAATGATTAAGTTTTCGGTCAATATGCACCGAGGTTGTTTTGGCGGTTGTAGTTTCTGTACGATTTCAGCTCACCAAGGAAAATTTGTGGCTTCTCGTTCCGAAGAGTCAATTATGAAGGAGGTGAAACAAATTACAGAGCACCCTGAATTTAAGGGATATATTTCCGATTTGGGCGGGCCTTCAGCCAATATGTACCGCATGAAAGGTAAGGACGAATCAATCTGTGCCAGATGCCAAGCACCGAGTTGTATTAATCCAGTGATATGTTCAAATTTGGATACTTCGCACAAACCGTTGACCAATATTTACCGAAAAGTGGATGCTTTGCCAGAAATAAAAAAGGCGTTTGTGGGTTCTGGGGTTAGATATGACCTTTTGGTGGACGATTTTAACAAGAATAACCAAGACGGAAATCACGATGAATATATGGAGCAATTAGTCACCCGTCACGTATCGGGAAGATTGAAAGTTGCCCCCGAACATACTTCCGATGCTACGTTGAAAATCATGCGTAAACCAGGATTTAAGTATTTCAGAAAATTCAAGGAGAAGTACGATAAAATTCAAGAAAAGCACGGATTAAACCAACCTTTGATTCCGTATTTTATCAGTTCGCACCCAGGTTGTGAGGAGCAAGATATGGCAAATTTGGCGGCAGAAACCAAAGATTTAGGATTCAGATTAGAGCAAGTTCAAGATTTTACACCAACGCCCATGACGGTTGCGGAGGTGATCTACTACACGGGTGTGCATCCATACACCTTACAACCCGTACACACGGCAAAAACCAAGGAAGAAAAACAGAATCAGAATAATTATTTCTTTTGGTATAAAAACGAATTCAAAAGTTGGATTAGGGAACGTCTGACAAAACTAAAAAGACCAGATTTAGCTCAACAATTATTAGGAGACGTAAACCCAAATCCAAAAAAGAAAGATGGTCCCAGAAAGGATTATACTACCTACAAGCGGAAGTGGTAATCATAGAGGCGTAATTATCTACGCCTCATCCTTAATATTTGAAACTAATCTAATGCCTGAAAAGAAAAATAACGAGCCTAAAACTGCACAAAGAATTATGGTTTTAATATCAGTTTTACCTACTGATTTATCCATGAAAATTACGCCAGCATAAATTAATGCTACGATACCTAATAAGGTTAACAATGTTCCGAAAACTCGTTTAATGTTCATTTTTCTAAAATTTATGGTTTGTTTTTTGTGGATGAGTAAAAAATAATACCATCTTGTAAAAATGAAAGATTTTAAAATTTGGGGAATAAAATACACAAAGTGTTCAATTGATTTACCAAAATGAATTTCTACTTGCGTAACAATAAGAAGTTTCAGAACTTTGCGGAAACATAAACGTTCAAAATATTATGCTTCAACGAATTCAAACCTTATTATTAGCTATGGTGGCTATTGCAATGTTGACAACCACGGCTTTACCAATGTGGGAGAAAAGTAGTGCCGCCTTGCATGAGAAAGTTACGCTCACTTCTTATGCTTTGGAACACTTTAAAGGGACGGTTTCTACTGGTAGTTCAAACACGATGTTAATTGTGATTTTAGCGATAATTTCAGCTTGCATTGCCGCTTTTTCAATTACTCAATATAAGAAAAGAATGCTTCAAATGACTTTGGGATTAATTAATTCCATCTTGATTGCCATTGTTTTGGGATACACTTTTTATCAAGTTTTTAAAGAAGGAATACCGATGTTCGAGCCTGAAAATCAGGGGTCTTATGGAACAGGATTTTTTGCTACGGTCTTTGCAATGTTATGCAACATGATTGCCAATCGTTTTATCAGAAGAGACGAAATGCTGGTAAAATCTGCGGATAGAATGAGGTAGAGGAGGAAGGGAAAAAGGAGAAAGGGAGGAAAGAAAACAGTAAAATGCAGAATGTCTGTCCAATCTTCCTGTCTCCTTTCCTCCATTTTTACATTTCTCCTTTTCTCCTCCTAAATGAGTCCTTCCTTCAATAAATCATGCAAATGCACAAAACCCAAAGGTTTATTATCTTGAACCACAACGAGTTGCGTGATATTTTTTTCCTGCATAATTTGCAACGCTTCCACCGCATACGCATCGGGCGAAATCGCTTTCGGTGAAATAGTCATAATATCTTTGGCGGTTAATCCCCCAAAATTATCGTATTGATTTAACATCCTCCGCACGTCCCCGTCCGTAATTATTCCTGCCAACTCTTCATTTTTTTTCAAAACCGCTGTTGCTCCCAGACGCTTAGAACTGATTTCAATAATGGCTTCTTTCACGGTTGAATTTTCTTTAACCGTTGGTAATTCATGATTTGGATAAATATCTGAAACTTTCAGATACAGTTTTTTACCCAATGCACCGCCAGGATGATATTTGGCAAAGTCTCTGCTATTAAATCCACGACATTCAATCAGACAGACGGCAAGAGCATCTCCCAAAGCTAAGGCAACCGTAGTGCTAATGGTGGGAGCAAGGTTCAATGAATCTGCCTCACGTTCGGCAAGGGCATGAAGAACAAAATCAGCATTTTTTCCAAGATAAGAACTTGGATTTGAAACCATTGCAATTAACTTTGTTCCAGTCCGTTTGATTAACGGAACTAAAACCTTGATTTCGGGCGTATCACCAGACCTTGAAATGCACATCACATTATCACCCTGCTGAATCATTCCTAAATCGCCGTGAATGGCATCGGCAGCGTGCATAAAGAGTGAAGGAGTTCCAGTCGAATTAAGGGTTGCTACTATCTTTTGGGCAATAATTGCTGATTTTCCAATACCTGTAACCACCAAGCGTCCAGAGGAGCTAAGTAGGTGATTTACACACGCTTCAAATTCAGAATCAATCAAAGGAACAATTTTTAGGATTGAATTTGCTTCATCTTCTAAAACTTTTTTTGCAGTTGATTGAATATTTTTTATTAATTTCAATGTACGAAGTATTTTTGATTGATTGATTTAATTGTAAAATTACCATTTAAAAAGTAAAAAAGTAGAATCTACTTTCGTAAACAAAAATGCAGTTTGTAGATATAAAAAATGATATTGCTTTCCGTAAAATATTCGGAAATGAAAAAAAGAAAATTATTCTAATTTCCTTTCTGAATGCTATAATGCAATTAGAAGGAGAAAATAGAATCGCAGATGTTACGATTGCCAATCCTTATCAATCACCCATCTTACCGAATTTTAAAGCCACTATTCTTGATGTGAGGGCGAAAGACTTAAAGGGCAATACTTTTATTGTTGAAATGCAAGTGGCTGATGTAAACGGAATGGATAAAAGATTGCTTTATTATACCAGTAAAGAATATAGTCAACAGATTGAAAGTGGAGAGAAATATACTGAACTGAATCCAGTTATTTTCATCGGTATTTTTGATTTTGATTTTTCTCAGGGTGATTATCTCTCTAACCACGCTATCTGCAATGTTAAAACTTGTGAAAGGGTTATCAAGGACATGGACTTTTATTTTATTGAGTTGCCAAAATTCAGAAAACGACTTAATGAATTAGACAACGTAACTGACAAATGGATTTATTTCATTAAAGAAGCTGAAAATTTAGACGTTATTCCCGATAATATTGAAGATAATGGACTGCAAGAAGCCTATTTGTATGCCAATAAAAACACATGGTCAATGGAGGAATTGAGAGCCTACGACTATCAAGCCATGCGTGAACAAGATGAGAGAGGAAGACTTTCAAAAGCTCTTAGGATTGCAACTAACAATACAACAATAGCAATAGCTAAAAATTTAAAAAAATCAGGTATTGATATTAATGTTATCATTCAAGCCACAGGCTTAACTGAAAATGAAATTTACGATTTATAACCCCAAATCAACCACCAAATACATTATTAAAACATTAATATAAGATTGAATAAAATGACTGTTACCAAAGAAACCGCCGACATGTTGAAAGATAAACTGAAAGAGACTTTCGGTTTTTCACAGTTCCGTGGTGAACAAGAAGCTATTATCCAGAACACCCTCATGGGTGAAAACACCTTCGTAATCATGCCCACTGGGGCAGGAAAATCACTTTGCTATCAAATGCCTGCCATTGCGATGGAAGGCACAGCCATCGTGATTTCACCTTTGATTGCCTTGATGAAAAATCAAGTTGATCAAATGAATGCTTTTGGTATTAATGCCCAATTTCTGAATTCCTCACTGAATCGAGCAGAAATGACCAAAGTGAAAAATGCGGTTATCAAAGGAGAGGTGAAACTACTTTACATTGCTCCCGAATCTCTTACGAAGGAATCAAATCTAAACTTTTTGAAGGAAGCTAAAATCTCTTTCGTAGCCATTGATGAAGCTCACTGTATTTCAGAATGGGGACATGATTTCCGTCCAGAATACCGTAGAATCAGAAGTATCGTTGAAAGTATGAATAAAGCCTTGCCCATTATTGCCCTCACGGCAACGGCAACGCCTAAAGTTCAACAGGATATTCAGAAAAATTTGAATCTTGAGGATGCACGTTTGTTCAAGTCTTCTTTCAATCGTAAAAATCTTTACTACGAAATTCGGGCAAAACGTGACGACATTGATAAGCAGATTATTAAGTATATCAAAACCAATCATGGCAAGTCAGGGATTATCTACTGTTTGAGCCGTAAGAAAGTTGAAGAAATTGCTAACTTGTTGGTAGTCAACGGTGTAAAAGCACTTCCATATCACGCAGGATTGGATTCAGACGTGCGAATGGCGAATCAGGAAGCATTCTTGAACGAAGAAACCGAAGTGATGGTTGCCACTATTGCCTTCGGAATGGGCATCGATAAACCTGATGTTCGTTTTGTGATTCACTATGATGCTCCAAAATCTTTGGAAGGATATTACCAAGAAACAGGGCGTGCAGGTCGTGATGGTTTGGAAGGAACGTGCATTATGTTTTATGCGAAAGAAGATATTACAAAACTTGATAAATTTAACAAAGATAAAACAATCGTTGAACGTGATACCGCCCGAATGCTACTTCACGAGATGGTGCATTATGCGGGTTTAGGGACTTGTCGTCGCCGTCAATTAATGAATTATTTTGGTGAATACATGGACAAAGACTGCGGTTTTTGTGATAATTGTAATAAGCCAACCCCAAAATATAAGGCAGAAGAAGCCGTAGTTTTAGCCTTAAAAACGGTTGAATTAACGGGTGAAAGCTTTGATGCTCAACATATTGCGGATATTTTGATGGGTTATAAAAGCCAAAACGTTGGCACGCAAGACCATCAAACGATTGATACTTTCGGAAAGGCAAAACAATATTTCAAATTAGCATCGGACGACGATGAAGATGACGACGATGATGAGGATGACGATGAGGCAGAATTCTCGGATGAAGAAGATGAGGACGGAAATCCAATTCCGAAACCGAAAGCAAAAGCTAAAAAAGCACAAAAAGCTAAAAACCGAAAAAATGCCGAGCCTGAGCCAATTGAACAATGCGTTTCGATGGTGCGTCAAATCGCTATTTTAGGATTTTTAGATAAAGATGTTGAGAATTATGGTATATTGAAGTTATCGGAAAAAGGACGGGACTATATGAAAGATTCTTTTCCATTGACCCTTTCAAAAGACCACGACTATGACAATGAGAAGATAATTGAAGACGAAGAAAAAGAAGCAGCAGGCGGCGGTTCGCATGATGTGGCTTTGTTTGAGTTACTGAAAAATCTTCGTAAGAAAATTGCCAAAGAAAAAAACTTACCGCCTTACGTTATTTTCCAAGACCCATCTTTGGAGGAAATGGCAACAACTTACCCAACCACCAAAGACGATATGGCAAATATCAATGGTGTGGGTATGGGTAAGGTCGTAAAATTCGGTCGGCAGTTCATGGACTTGATTAAGAAATACGTGGATGATAACGAGATAGAAACGGCTTCGGAGGTTGTGGTGAAATCGGCAGTAAATAAGTCGAAAATCAAAATTCATATTATTCAACAAGTGGATAGAAAAGTTGATTTAGACATCATTGGCGAGCAGAAAGAGTTAGGAATGACTGAACTTATCGAAGAGATTGAGCATATTTGTTATTCGGGTACAAAATTGAATTTGGACTATTACATCAACCAAGTAATTGAGCCTGATAAACAAGAAGAAATCTACGAATATTTCATGGATTCTGATACAGATAGCATTGCCATTGCGATGGAAAAATGTGACATTGAGGACATTACGGAAGAAGAATTAAGGTTAATGAGGATTAAGTTTTTGAGTGAAATGGCGAATTAATTTAGACAATAATAAATCTTATGAAAGGAGTCAATTATTTAACTGATGACGAAGGACAAAGAGTTGCAGTACAACTTGACCTGACCATTTGGAAAAGCCTCTGGGAGCAAATTCAACCAATAATTGAAAGCCCCATGAATAATAGTTGGACAAAAGAAGAACTTGAAAGTTTATCAAGATGTCTTCCTCCTTCATGGCAATCTGATGAAGATTTTTCTGATTGGCTGTCTATACCCGAAATGAAATAAAAGATGTATAAACAGGGTGATATTGTATTAGTAGAATTCCCGTATTCTGATGGTGCTGGGAATAAGGTTAGACCAGCATTGGTTATTTCAAATATTTCAATAAGTCATGTTAATGAAATAATTTTATTGCCAATAACAGGAAGTGATTTTAATGACGGATTTGGTTTTAGTATTTACCAAAATGAGGTAGATACACCGATGCATAAACCAAGTTTTATCAGAATGAATAAAGTTGCTTCTTTGGATAATCGTTTGATTATCAGAAGAATAAACCATTTAAAAATAGCTTATTTAGAGCAAGTTATTGATTCTTTTTCAGAATTAATTGAGATAATTTAATAAATGAATACACTAATATTAGGTTCGGGTGGACGTGAACACGCTTTTGCATGGAGAATAGCCCAAAGCCCCCTTTGTGATAAATTATTTGTTGCCCCAGGTAATGCTGGAACGGCACAAGTTGCCACTAATTTATCAATCGGATATAATGATTTTGAAAAAATTGCGGAAGCCGTCATTTCAAACGAAATTGAGTTGGTAATCGTGGGTCCAGAAGAGCCTTTGGTGAAAGGAATTCGTGATTATTTTCAGTCGAGAGAAGATTTGAAAAACGTTTTAATGGTTGGTCCTGATTCAAAAGGAGCAATGTTGGAAGGTTCAAAAGATTTCTCAAAGAATTTCATGGTAAAATACGGAATTCCAACGGCAAAATCTGAAACTTTTACGAAAGATTCGTTGCAAGATGGTTTAGATTATCTTGATACTCAAAAACTTCCAATCGTTTTAAAAGCCGATGGACTTGCCGCAGGAAAGGGCGTAATAATTGCCTTGACTTTGGACGAAGCCAAAGAATCATTGACGGAGATGTTGGTAGATGCCAAATTTGGCGATGCCAGTAGTAAAGTTGTTATCGAAGAGTTTTTAACTGGAATAGAGTTATCTGTTTTTGTTTTAACTGATGGAAAATCCTACAAAATTCTGCCCGAAGCCAAAGATTATAAACGCATTGGCGAAGGAGATACAGGTTTGAATACAGGTGGAATGGGAGCAGTTTCGCCCGTGCCATTTGCGAATGAAAAATTCATGCAAGTGGTTGAAAATGAAATCATTATTCCAACCATTGAAGGATTAAAGAAAGAAGGAATTGATTATAACGGGTTCATTTTTATTGGTTTGATGAACCATGAAGGCGAACCCCAAGTAATTGAATACAACGCAAGAATGGGCGACCCAGAAACGGAAGTTGTTCTACCAAGAATAGAATCTGATTTCATGTCGTTAATGATTGCAACTGCCAAAGGTGAATTGCACGAAGCAGAATGTATTGTAAGCAAACAACACGCCGTTACGACGGTGGTTGTGGCGGGTGGTTACCCAGAAGATTACAGAAAAGGTGATGTTATTGTGGGATATGACAATGTTAAAGATGCCAATATTTTTCATGCAGGAACAAAATTAGAAGGTAAATTAGTCGTTACTAATGGTGGGCGAGTAATGGCATTGACAGGTATCTCGAACACGCTTGAAAGAGCCATTCAAAAATCACAAAAAGCCGCTCATGATATTCTTTTTGAAGGGAAATACTATCGGAAGGATATTGGATTGGATGTGCTTCGTTATTAGTTACTGGGGATTGGTCGGGCTGCGAACCGCTATTATTAATTAGTAAAGGCAATAAAAACATATTGACCATGCAAACAGTAGCTGATTTCAGAAAAAATCTTGAAATAGTATTTTGAAAGAAAACCCTCAAATTTCATCAATTGACTTGAAAATTGAGGTATTTAAAAGGTTTTATGAACATGATTTTTCCGAGGAGAAAAAAGAAGACATCGTAAAGGAATACAGAAAATATTTGTCAAAATAGACACAAATGAATCAACTCCAACAATATACATCAGATATAATTCAACTTTGTAAAACCCACAAAGTGAAAACATTATATGCTTTTGGGTCGGTTTTAACGGATAAATTTAATGAAAAAAGTGACATTGATTTAGTAGTAGATTTTACAAATATGGTCGTTGAAGATTATGCTGGTAATTACTTTGATTTTAAATTTTTATTGCAAGATTTAGTAAAAAGACCTGTTGATCTTTTAGAGGAAAAAGCTCTTAAAAATCCTTATTTTAAAGAATCTGTGAATAAACAAAGACAGTTAATTTATGAACAATGATATTAAAACTTGGCTCTATGATATTCTGAATGCGATTATGGAGATAGAAAGTTTCTTTCAAGATACTCCGAAAGAATTTAATATATATCAAGCTGATATTAGAACAAAAAGAGCTGTTGAACGAAATATAGAAATCGTTGGAGAGGCGATGAGTAGAATATTAAAAGTTGATAATACCATTTCAATTTCTAATTCAAGATTAATTGTTGATTTAAGAAATAGAATTATTCATGGTTATGATTCAGTTTCTGATGAAATAATTTGGAGTGTAGTAGTAAAATACCTTCCAATTCTACAAACAGAAATAGAATCACTCCTTACCCAAGAATAAATAAAATATAAAAATTATGGGATGTAAATCGTGTTCTTCGGGAAGCTGTGGAACTAAAAATAAAGAAGACGGAAAGAAAGTTGGTGGTTGCGAAAATAATGGTGCTTGTGGCACGGGTGGATGTAACAAAATGAACGTATTTGACTGGTTGTCGAACATGGACGTGCCGACTTTCAGTAAATATAATGTCGTTGAAGTGAAATTTAAAGGTGGACGTAAAGAATATTTTCGAAACGTTAATCAAGTTGAATTGTATTCTGGCGACCCCGTTATTGTGGATGTTCCGAGTGGACATCATTTAGGATTTGTGTCTTTGCAAGGCGAATTAGTGCGTTTGCAATTACTCAAAAAAGGCATCAAAGACAATGACGAAATAAAGACAATTTATCGAAAAGCCAACGATAAAGACCTCGAAAAACACGAACAAGCCGTTGCCCGTGATTATCCAACGATGTACCGTTCTCGTGAAATCGTTAAGGAATTGAAATTGAACATGAAACTTTCGGACGTGGAATTTCAGTCTGATAATACCAAGGCGATTTTTTATTATTCTTCGGATGACCGTGTGGATTTTCGGGATTTAATCAAAACGCTTGCGGGTGAGTTCAAGGTCAGAATTGAAATGAAGCAGATTTCGCTTCGTCAAGAGGCGGCTCGTGTGGGTGGCATTGGCGTTTGCGGACGTGAATTATGTTGCTCAACTTGGCTCACTGACTTCAAAAACGTAACTACTTCGGCAGCTCGTTACCAAAATCTTTCCTTAAATCCTGTTAAACTTTCTGGGCAATGCGGGCGTTTGAAATGCTGTCTGAATTATGAATTAGAGACCTATATGGATGCTCTGAAAGATATTCCAACGATTGAAAAACCGCTTCAAACCATTAAAGGTGACGCTTTTTTACAGAAAACGGACATTTTCAAACGGGTCATGTGGTTTGGATATAGAGGCGAAGAGAGTAACTGGATTCCCATTACCGTAGATAGAGTTCAAGAGGTTTTGGCACTTAATGCAAAAGGTGAAAGACCACAAACGATTGACGGGGCTGAATCAGCAAAAATTGAATTAGAATTGGAAAAAGGTTCGGGTCCATTGAATGCAGACTTGGATAAAATGGATAGAAAATATGGTGGTGGTAAAAAGAAGTTTGAAAAACCAAAGTTCGACCGTCCAGATTTTAAGCAAGATAGAAAAGAATTTGTACGTCCAGAACGCAAGGATTTCAAACCAAATCCAAATCAACAACGTCCAGAGCGTAAAGATTTTAAACAGGGCGATAATAAACCACAGGTCGGTAATATGCCTGTAAATCAGCCTGTTAATAAAGTTTCGGGTGGTACTCCACAAGGAGAACTACAACAAGGAATAGCTCCACAGGCACAGAAAGGAAACCAAAGACCGTCACAGGGTGCAGGTTCTCCACAAGGGCAGAAAGGAAATAAACCAAATCCAAATCAGCAACGTACAAAGGGGCAACCTGTGAATGGGGAAGGACAACAGCCAAATCCAAATCAACCACGTCCGCAAGGAAATGGTGAAGGAAAACAGCTAAATCAACCACGTCCGCAAGGAAATGGTGGACAACAGCCAAAGCCACAAAACCCACAGGGACAGCCAAATAACGGAGAAGGACAACAGCCAAAACTGCAAAATCAGCAACGTCTACAAGGGCAGCCAAAACCCCAGAATCAGCCACGTCCGCAAGGAAACGGACAAGGGCAACCGAAGCCGCAGAACCAGCCACGTCCGCAGAATCAGCAAGGGGAAGGTCATAAACCACAAGGACAGCCAAAATTGCAACGTCCTCATAATCAGCAAGGTGAAGGGAATAAGAATGTTCAAAAGCCGAATGATATGTCTTCTGATAACAAAGGAGGAGAGGCATAGTATTTTTTTAATTTTCAATACCCAATGCACAATGTTCAATGTTCAAGTAGAAAAGTTTCGCTCACAATTTTTTCTTGAATATTGAATATTGAACATTGAAAGCGGAACGCCGCCCGATTGAAAATTATTTTTGTTTTAACTATAATAGAATAAAAATAATGACTCGTTCAATTTCTCTTTTATTTCTCTCTCTAATTATTTTTTCATCGTGCGATACCAATACGATTTTGAAGGATAATTATGACGTTCCAGATGCCAAATGGTTTATAAATGATTCGCCTTCATTTACGTTTGATGTAACTGATATTGATGCAACTTATAATGTCTTCTATAACGTGAGAAATAACAGAAATTATTTGTACCACAATCTTTATCTAACGCATTATTTGACTGCATCCAATGGCAAAATAATTCATCAACATTTAGACGAAATTATTCTTTTTGATCAAGTGACAGGGAAGCCTTCGGGAGAGGGATTAGGTGATATTTATGACCACAAAGTGCTGGCTTTCAAGAATTTTAAATTCCCGATGAAAGGGAAATATAAAATAAAGATTAGTCAATATATGCGTCAAAATCCTTTGTTGGATATTGTGAGTGCAGGTTTTTCGATTGAGAAAAATAATTAACAATCATGTTTATAAGTAGTTGTTCGTATTTCGATGCGTCCGACGCTTCGGTTCGATATTAGGAAAATAACTAACTGATTATCAAACAATTAACTTAAAATTAGAGAAAGTTCATAAATATAAAAAATGAAAATTAAATATTATCCTCTCTTACATTTCTATTTTGTTTTCCAAACATTGCTACAAGTCCGAGTATTGGCCCAATAGAGAGAAATACAAACAAATACTCATCATTTGTAACCTCCATTAATCTACCAAACAACTGAATACTGACAATAGTTAACGAAAAACCAATGCAGTTTGTGATTGTCAATAAAGTGCCTTTGCTTTCAATAGGAGCATTTTGTGCAATTAGTGTTGAGAATAAAGGTGAATCTGCTATCACGACCATTCCCCAAACAAGCAGGAAGAAAAACAATATATATTCGTTTGCGTAGGTAAGAAATAGGGGAGAGGTGAGGCAACAACAAGTTGATAAAAACAAGGCATAAACCGCTACTTTTTTCGTACCAAAATATTGAGAAAGATAACCGCTAATCACACAAGCCACTGAACCTGAAGCAATTATAAAGAATGCCCACTGTGAAATGTTGATTTCAGTTAAATTATGTTTGGTTTTATAGGTCAAAATTAAAGCGGGTAGAAATGCCCAAAAAGTGTATAACTCCCACATGTGACCAAAATAGCCTAAGGCAGGTTTTCTGAAGCTTCTAATACTAAACCCTCTTGAAATGGCTCTGAAATCTATCTTTTTACCAACCGTTGAAAATTCTCCTTTTGGCACGAAAAGTAACATCATTAATCCCCCCAAAACTGAAAGACTTGTGGTGGTGTAAATCACAAATTTCCAAGAATAGTTTGTATTAAAGCCCTTTAGAAAATGCGGGAAAGCCGTGCCTAAAACCAAAGCACCAACTAATAATCCCAAGGATTTTCCTAATCCTTTTTGGTAATGGTCGGAAGCAATTTTCATTCCTACTGGATAAATGCCCGCTAAGAAAAACCCTGTCAGAAAGCGTGAAACGAGTAAAACGACTTCGTTGGTGTCTGAAAATACGATACTAATATTACAAAAAGCTGCTAACACTGAGCAGGCGAAAAAGATGCGAGTAGCCACAAATCTATCCACGATACCTAAGAGGGAAAATGTGAAAGTACCCGTGATAAATCCAAACTGAACAGCACTGGTGAAGTGAGCAAGACTTTCGTTTTGGAGGTGAAAATGCTTAGTTAAATCAGGTAAAATGGCATTGCCCGCAAACCACAGAGACGTACAGAAAAACTGCGAGATAACGATGACAGGTAGGACTTTTTTCATAAAACAAACCCTTCAGAATCAATCATTTGCACTACCTTTCCCATCTTCTTTTGAATAATTTTAAAATGATGTTCTTCCTCTGGAACAATCAATGAAATGGCTTCTCCCGATGCTTCCGCTCGTCCTGTTCGCCCGATGCGGTGAACATAATCTTTGGGAGAACGGGGTAATTCATAATTGATCACAAAAGGTAAAAACTGAATGTCAATTCCTCTTGAAGCCAAATCGGTGGCAACTAAAACGTTGGTTTTGCCTTTTTTGAAGCGATTTAAGGCTTCCGTTCTGGCACTTTGGCTTTTTTTGCTGTGAATTGCCATTGCTTCAATGCCATTTTTCTTTAGTTTATCGGTTAAATTATCAGCAGTTCTTACGGATGAAACGAAAACTAAAACCTGTTTCATTTCTTTATTTTTAATTAAATAACGCAATAAAGGTCCTTTCTTTTCGGGCGAAACTCGATAAGCAGATTGCTTGATTAAATCTGTGTTTTTCTGCTCTGCCTCAACTTCAATACGGATAGGGTCACACAAAAGCACCTCTTGAATGAGTTTACTTTCCGTGTCTAAAGTGGCTGAAAACAGAATATTTTGGCGTTTTGGAGGTAACAGGGCAAAGAGCTGATTCACTTCTTCCTGAAAATTCAAATCCAACATTTTGTCGGCTTCATCCAGCACTAATATTTCAATTTTAGAAAGATTGACGGATTGTGTTGAAACCAATTCCAATAAACGCCCAGGAGTTGCCACTAAGATTTCGGTATTCTTCAAAGTCATCATTTGTTGGTTGAGCGTAACGCCCCCAAAAACCGCATTGTGTTTTACTGGAATCGTTAAATACTTACTGAATCCTGCAATGACCTCGCCAATTTGACCTGCCAATTCACGAGTAGGTACGAGTATTAAAACCTTCAAATGGAGGTTTCTGGCGGACTTTTTACGCTGAAAAAATTCTAAAATTGGTAATACAAAACTGGCAGTTTTTCCAGAACCCGTTTGAGCAATCCCCAAAACACTTTTGCCTTCCAAAATGGCAGGAATTGCTTGAATTTGAATGGGGTAAGGATCTTTGTATTGCTGTTCTGAAACAGCTTTTAAGATTGATTCTGATAAACCGAGCGATTGAAATGTCATTAAATTATTGGTCAATTTTTGATGCAAAGGTAATACTTTTAGGTCATAGAAAACCTGTAAAAAAGCCCATCAATCGAATCAAAAACCTTTGTGGTCGAATATCATCCATTTTAACAAGTATATTTTAATATTTATCGGACTTTTAGTACTAATATCGTATTCTTTCGAGTCTATCAACTAAACAAAATATAGGATGAAAAATGAAATTTCTCGTCGTGGTTTTATGTCCATAATTCCCATAACGACTCTCGGATTAATGTTAAGTAAAGATTCGCTTTTTGCGAATAATTCAAGCATTTTGAGTCTCAATAAACCCAATTCAAAGTTTGGCGGTGTCCAAATTGGGGCAATTACTTACTCTTTCAGAAGTATGCCGCATGATATTGACCAATTATTGAAGTTCTGTATTGATGCCAACGTAAGTGCCATTGAAATGATGGGTGACCCTGCGGAAACTTTTGCAGGAAAACCTGTAAGCCCAATTAAAATGCCAGTGATACCGCCAAAAGGAGGACAACCTCAGAGAACACCTTGGACGGATGAGCAAAAAGTCCAAATGGTTGAGTATAATAAGAAAGTTGCCGAGTGGCGAGCAACAGTTTCAATGGATAAATTCAAAGAAGTTCGGAAGAAATTTAATGATGCAGGGGTGAGTATTTACGCTTTTAAACCTAATGCTATGGGGCCAAATAATTCAGATGCAGAAGTTGAATATGCGTTAAAGGCAGCAAAGGCTTTGGGTGCAAACTCGGTAACGTTAGAATTGCCGACTGATGCAAAACAAACACAAAGATTAGGCAATTTAGGGGCAAAGCACAAAGTTTATATTGGCTATCACGCTCATTTACAAGCGACTGATACCCTTTGGGATGTAGCATTGGATCAGTCGCCTTATAATTCAATGAACCTTGATTGTGGTCATTACATTGCCGTTGGAGGGAAAAATACGAAGGAATCTTTGTATGCCTTGATTGAAGCTAAACACGACAGAATTACAAGTATGCACATCAAAGACCGTACGGCTGATGGTAAACAAAACCTATCTTGGGGTCAGGGAGACACGCCAATTAAAGAAATCTTAGCATTAATTAAAAAGAAAAAATATAAATTCCCAGCAACAATTGAGTTAGAATATGACGTCCCAGATGGTTCTGATGCGGTGAAAGAAGTGGCGAAATGTGTGGAATACACAAAGAATATTTTGGTGTAAGGAAGTGTAAAATAAAACGGAACTATATACTTATTGACGCAAAATTATTTCCAAGGCTTTAGCACATTTTTCTATCACTAACTCCATGCCTTTAGGCTGGGGAATCGACATATCCCCAGCCTGAAGGCATGGGGTTAGTGATAATAAAGGTGACTAAAGTATTGCCCAATCATAAATTTTCGATTTGCGTCAATAAGTATATACTTCCGAAATAATATTAAATTCAAAAAAATGAATATCGTTAATGCAAACACCTCAACGGATTGTGATGTAATTTTAATTGGAGCGGGCGTAATGTCTGTTACTTTGGCTGTAATGCTCAAAGAACTCAATCCAGACATCAGAATTGATATTTATGAACGCCTCGACCGCATTGCAGGAGAAAGTACGGATGCTTGGAATAATGCAGGAACGGGACATTCTGCCTTGTGCGAACTCAATTATACGCCTCTCGAAGAAGATGGAACGGTTAATATTTCCAAAGCAGTCAAAATCATTGAAGCCTTTGAAATCTCTAAACAATTTTGGGCTTATTTGGTTGGACATGGCTATTTCGGATCTCCAGATGAGTTTATCAATCGAGTTCCCCACATGAGTTTCGTCGAAGGCACAGAGGATGTTGACTATCTCAGAAAGCGTTTCGATGCCCTTCAAAAGTGTCATTTATTTGAAGGGATGGAATTCTCCAATGATTTTGAAAAGATTAAATCATGGATTCCGTTAATGTTGGATGGTCGAAATCCACAAGAATCCATTGCAGTAACTTTTACAAATCACGGAACTGATTTGAATTTTGGCACTTTGACTCGTAGCCTTTGCAAACATTTAAAGGATAAATTTGAAGTAGATGTTTTTTTGAATCACGAAGTTGAAACCCTTGAACAACAAGAAGATAAAACTTGGAAATTGCGAGTTGAAGACAGATTAACGGGCGAAGAAAGACACGTGACATCCCAATTTGTTTTTATTGGTGCTGGGGGAGGTTCATTAAGATTACTGGAAAAATCGGACATTCCCGAAGCTGATGGATATGGGGGTTTCCCCGTCAGCGGGCAATGGTTAGTGTGTAAAAATGAGGAAGTAATTGCTCAACATGGGGCAAAAGTCTATGGAAAAGCCAAACTTGGAACGCCCCCCATGTCAGTACCTCATTTAGATTCTCGAATGATTAATGGAAAAAAGGAATTGCTTTTTGGACCGTTTGCGGGCTTTTCTACGAAGTTTTTGAAGGAAGGTTCGTATTTAGATTTACCCGCTTCGATTTCTTTTGATAACATTTTACCGATGTTGAATGTCGGTATTCATAATTTGGCTCTAACAAAATATCTCATTCAGCAAGTAATGCTTTCGCAGGAAGAAAAAGTGGATGTTTTGCGTGAATTTATTCCCACCGCCAAAGACGAAGATTGGGAACTCGCCGTGGCAGGGCAACGTGTACAAGTAATTCGCAAAGACGAAAAGGAGGGAGGCGTTTTAGAATTCGGGACGGAAGTAGTAACTGCCAAAGATGGAACAATTGCGGCTCTGTTGGGAGCTTCCCCAGGTGCTTCAACTTCAGTGGTTGTGATGTTGGAAGTGATGGAAGAATGTTTTCCAGAGCTGATGAAATCAAAAGAATGGAAAGATAAATTAGCAGAAATGATACCTTCTTACGGTAAATCTTTGAAAGATGATGAGGAGTTAACGAAACGAGTTCGAGATTTTACCTTTGGGGTTTTGGGGGCGTAATTCAAACAGAAACAGGCTCAAAATCAATTTTGAGCCTGTTTCTTATCAATTAATCAAATTCTATTTACTTACATTCCGAAAGGTAAACGAATGGAAAATGTGTCGTTTAGCGAAACGTGCAATTGAAGGAGCGTTCACAAATTTGACGTAAGTATTTTTAGGTACACCGAAATATTCATAAACCACATTATCTTGAAAAATGATTTTCAATTTCTCTTCCTTATAATCGAAATCTTCAATATTCAACGTTGTTGTGATGCGAGTGTATTCTTCGGCATTTAGAGCGTGCGTTTCGGGGGCAATGCTAACCAATAAATCATAAGCCTCAATAATTGCCTTACTTTTTAGTGCCGCTTCCGCTTTACGTTCCTCATCATTTACAATTTTATCAGGATGCCATTCCTTAATCAAATTTCTGTAAGTAGTCTTTAATTCAGCAAGTTCGGTTGTTTTTGTTGCTCCAAATAATGCTCTGTACGAAGTTATTTTTTTCATTAAATTTTGTAATTGTAATTTTTTACAAAATTAACCTTCAAAATTGAAATCTCCCATTTTGAGGATAAAGACTTGGTAATCTTTAAAATAAAATCAGATTAATTATCTATTATCTTTATTTTTTCATATTTTAATCTTGAAAAGTTTTCATCAAGTAATTTTCAGTTTGATAAACAAACAAATAGAATTTTTACAACCAAACACTCTTCTGAAAATTCAATCCAAAATAATTTTTTTAGAACCCTTCCAAGATTATCTATTACAATTTTTATTTACCAACATAATTCTACAAGTTTATCATTTCATTCTTATTTTTGCAATATTAAAAAGGTTAAAGTATTGCGTAGAAAGTATTTGGAACAATTTTACCTCATACTTACTACCTCATACCTTATACCTAAAATAAAACTAATAACTAATAAAAACATATCATGGCTTTTGACTTAGAAATGATTAAAGCAGTTTACGAAAAAATGCCCTCACGCATTGAAGAAGCTCGTAAATTAGTCGGCAGACCGCTTACCTTAACTGAAAAAATTCTGTATTCTCACTTATGGGAAGGAAATCCAAGCACAACTTTCGAGAGAGGAAATTCCTACGTAGATTTCGCTCCAGACCGAGTGGCAATGCAAGATGCCACGGCTCAAATGGCTCTACTACAGTTTATGCAGGCTGGTCGTCCGAAAGTAGCAGTTCCTTCAACGGTTCATTGCGACCACTTGATTGAGGCAAAAATTGAATCAAAAACCGACCTTTCGGTTGCGGTTGATAAAAATAAAGAAGTTTACGATTTTCTTTCTTCAGTATCCGATAAATATGGTTTAGGATTCTGGAAACCAGGTGCTGGAATTATTCACCAAGTGGTTTTGGAAAATTACGCTTTCCCAGGCGGTATGATGATTGGAACCGATTCACACACCGTAAATGCGGGTGGATTGGGTATGATTGCCATCGGTGTTGGTGGTGCTGATGCTTGTGATGTAATGGCTGGATTAGCTTGGGAATTGAAATTTCCCAAATTAATCGGCGTAAAATTAACTGGTAAATTAAACGGTTGGACATCAGCAAAAGACGTTATTTTGAAAGTAGCAGGCATTTTAACCGTAAAAGGTGGAACGGGTGCTGTTGTTGAATATTTTGGAGAGGGAGCAACTTCGATGTCATGTACGGGTAAAGGAACTATCTGTAATATGGGAGCTGAAATCGGAGCAACGACTTCAACTTTTGGGTACGATGATTCAATGGCTCGTTATTTACAATCAACGGGTCGTGCAGAAATTGCTGCAATGGCGGACGAAATTCGTGAGCATCTAACAGCAGATTCTGAGGTTTATGCAAATCCAGGATTGTATTTCGACCAAGTGATTGAAATTGATTTGAATACGCTTGAGCCACACTTAAACGGACCTTTCACTCCAGATTTAGCAACGCCGATTTCTAAAATGAAAGAAATGGCTGAGAAAAATGGTTGGCCTACAAAAATTGAGGTGGGTTTAATTGGTTCATGTACTAATTCATCTTACGAAGATATTTCTCGTGCTGCTTCATTGGCTCGTCAGGTGGCAGCCAAAGGATTAAAAACCAAATCAGAATATACAGTAACTCCTGGTTCTGAGTTAGTTAGATATACCATTGAGCGTGATGGATTCATTGAAACTTTTGAAAGTATCGGTGGAAAGGTGTTCTCAAATGCTTGTGGACCTTGTATTGGTCAGTGGGCAAGACCAGGTGCTGAAAAGGGCGAAAAGAATACAATTGTTCACTCTTTCAACAGAAATTTTGCGAAACGTGCCGATGGAAATCCAAACACTTATGCTTTCGTTGGTTCGCCAGAATTAGTGACGGCAATGGCAATTGCAGGTGATTTGACTTTTAATCCTTTAACTGATTACTTAACTAACGAAGCGGGTGAACAAGTAAAATTGGATGCTCCAACTGGAAACGAATTACCTCCAAGAGGATTCGATGTGGCTGATGCAGGATACCAAGCACCAGCAATTGACGGTTCGGTAGTTGAAGTTAAAGTTTCTCCAACTTCTGACCGCCTTCAATTATTAGAGCCTTTCAAAGCATGGGAAGGAACGGATTTATTAGGCTTGAAATTATTGATAAAAGCCAAAGGGAAATGTACGACAGACCATATCTCAATGGCTGGTCCTTGGTTGAAATATCGTGGACATTTAGATAATATTTCCAATAATATGTTGATTGGTGCGGTCAATTTTGCCAATGAAAAAACTGACAACGTAAAAAACCAATTAACGGGCGAATACGGACACGTTCCAGCAGTTCAGCGTGCATACAAAGCCGCAGGAATTGGTTCAATCGTGGTGGGCGACCAAAATTATGGTGAAGGTTCCTCTCGTGAACACGCAGCGATGGAACCACGTTTCTTGGGTGTGAGAGCAGTTTTAGTAAAATCTTTCGCTCGTATCCACGAAACAAATTTGAAGAAACAAGGAATGTTAGGCTTAACTTTTGCCAACGAAGCGGACTATGATAAAATTCAAGAAGATGATTCAATTGACATTAAAGGTTTAGCAACATTTGCTCCAAATACTCCTTTAACAATCGTTCTAAATCACGCTGACGGAACGTCGCAAGAAATCTTAGCAAATCATACCTACAACGAACAACAAGTTGAATGGTTTAAGGCAGGTGGTGCTTTGAATATTATTCGTGCAAATGTTGGGAAATAATTTTTGTTACAATGACTTAGAGAAAAGGTTTCCCTTTCAATTATTGAAATTTTGGAAGGGAAATTTGTTTTTTATGCTAAATTTGAATAATTTTTAATTTATTTTTTGACTTTTAACAAAATCTACTAACCTAACTATGTTCGAGCCAATAATTGAAAGTGAATTCTTAGAAACAAATTCTGGAATAAATATTGGATTCTGGAATTTGAAAAAAAATGAACTGAGTGATTATTTAGTAATGCTGGTCAAAGAAAATAGCATTGACATACTTTGCCTTGCAGAAGTAAGCATAGAAAAAAATACTATTGAATTATTTTTGAATAAGATAAATATCAACAAAAATAACAGTTTATACAGACATATTAATCTTTCAAAAGAAGACAAAGTCCATATTTTGTCAAGATTCAATTTGGATATTTTTACTGATAAAAGTGATCTTTATCCTTCAAATATGTTTATTTCACAATTTATTCAGTTGGAAACAAAGATTTCATTTAATCTTATAGTTATTCACTTCCATTCTAAAATGCATTGGAGTGATATGAGTCAAGCGATGGAATGTGTAACTGTTTCACAAGCAATCCAAAAAATTGAGCATAACACTAATAACAAAAATACAATTATTATTGGAGATTTTAATATGAATCCTTTTGAAACAGGTATGGTTGCTGCAAACGGATTCAATGCTTTATCTTATTTGCAAATTTATCATAAAAATAGGATGAGATTCATTGATAAGACAAGTTATCCATTTTTTTACAATCCTATGTGGAACTTTTTAGGTGACTTTGAAGAACCCATTGGAACATATTATTACAGACAATCAGGAAATGTAAGTTATGATTGGCATTTGTTCGACCAAATTTTATTACGACCAAATATGAAAAATTACCTTAAAGGAACAAAATTTGTTAAAATTATAACAACAATTGGTGGGGATTCACTGTTGAAATCACAAGGAAGACCTAATTATTCCGATCATTTACCAATCACCCTTAAATTAACCTTATAAATAATGGAAAATACTCAACATATTTGGAACGGTATCGATTTTGACAAGGTCACGGACGAAAAAAGCCCGTTCGATTTTCTTAAAGAGGTCGTAGATAATCTTGAAAAAGCAACAGCAGGCATCCTCAAAAATGAAATTGAATCAATAAATGGATACATTGGTGAGGATTTGACTAGCGTTAAGTTTGGAAATATATATTATTTTTATGTTGTAGCTCCAAATTTAGCAGGATTTAGAAGAAAATTATTAACCGTGATTTCTGAATTTGGGACTTTTCCAGTAAATATTTATTGTAATGTAGACAAAGAAAGTTTGATGGGAATTACTTCATCCGATTTTTTAGGTAAAATTCAATATTTTTTAAGTAAAGAATCAGTTAAATCAACAGTTCTTAGTTTATATAAGGAAAGTCAACCAATAAGAAATGTAACTACCCATAACTAACTTCTCAAAAGTTGGCAAATCCTTTATCTGTACAATTTTACCACTTCTCTCACATAATCAATCGTAAAATCAATTTCCTCCTCCGTTGTATATTTTCCCAAACTAAAACGAATAGAGGCATAAGCCAAATCGTCAGTCAAACCAAGTGCTTTCAACACGTAGGAAGGTTCAACCGAGGCAGAAGTACAAGCTGAACCGCTCGAAACCGCAATATCCCTAAAAGACATTAATAGGTTTTCTCCATCAACGCCACCAAATGAAATATTGGTTAAATTTGGTAAGCGATGTTCAGTGTTTCCATTGACTTTTACATCAGATATGTTTTGAATAATTCCATTTTCTAATTTATCTCTTAATATTTTAAGTTGTTGATAATCAGAATCTAATTCTTTTTTTGCAACCTCGCAAGCCTCTCCTAAACCTACAATTCCCGTAACATTCAACGTTCCAGACCGAAATCCTCGCTCATGTTTTCCTCCATTCATTTGAGCGATTAATTTGCTTGCTTTTGAGTTTTTTCTAATAAATAATGCACCAACTCCTTTGGGTCCATAAAGTTTATGTCCTGATAAACTCAACAAATCAATATGATCGTTTTGAACATCAATTTCAATTTTCCCTACCGCTTGAGTGGCATCAGTATGGAAGAGAATTTCATGTTTCTTTGCCAATTCTCCAATTTCTTGAATGGGTTGAATCGTCCCAATTTCATTATTGGCATACATGACTGAAATTAGAAAAGTATCAGGCGTAATGGCTTTTTCAACTTGTTCAATTGTGATTAATCCAGTAGAATCGGGTTGTAAATACGTGATTTCAGCACCCAATTTTTCAAGATGAAAACACACATCCAAAATTGCTTTGTGTTCCGTTTGAACAGTAATAATATGATTTTTTTTGGGATAATTATTTTCAAATAAACCCTTGATAGCCAAGTTATTAGCCTCCGTTGCTCCACTCGTAAAAATGATTTCTTTAGATTCTACATTGAGCAAAGTTGCCACCTGTTCACGGGCATTTTCAATAGCTTCTTGGGCAGTCCAACCAAATAAATGTGAACGTGAAGCTGAATTTCCAAATGTCTCAGAAAAAAATGGGAGCATTTTTTTCAATACTTGCTTGTCAACGGGCGTTGTGGCGTTATAATCCAGATAAATTGGAAATTTCATAAAGGTAAGACTGATTTAAAATTGGGATTTTTGAACTGTCAATTTTCTATGACAGATTGAAAATCTATCTATACAACTTAAAAAACAAAAAAAGTGGAGCAAACGTTTTGTTTACCCCACTTTTAAAAATCATTACATTGAAATTTATTTTCCGCCGAACAATCCACCAAGAAGACCGCCTAATCCGCCTCCACCTTGTTGTTGTCCACCGCCCATAAATTTACCAGCAATGTTCATTATATCATTCATATCAACTTTTCCGTCAGCCATTACTCCCATAATGTCTGACATATTAAATGAAGAATCTTGTGGGTCGTTAGTCTTCGAAATCATCGAACCCATAACGCCAGGCAATACTTGTGAAACAATCCCAGACGCAGCACTGTTACCTAATCCAAATTTTGCCATCAATCCACCAATTGCTTGTTGAGCGATTCCAGCAACGATGGGATTTGACATTAATCCACCACCAGAAGTACCAGATTGACCACCAAGCAGACCAGCTAAGCCAGCCATACCACCTTGTCCGCTTTGTGCTTGTTGTTGCATTCCGCTGGTGATGGCACCTAAAATGGTTTGCATGGCATCATTATTATGCTCATTAGGAATGGCGGGATTATTTACGATTGCTTCTTGAGAGTTACTCTGAATCAGACCCATTAATTGCTCTAACATGATTTTATTGATTAAACGTGATTTTTTTCAAAATTAAATGCAATTATAGATAGACTTTCTCTAATTTCAACAAATATTTAAACGTTTATTTCAAATTGCGATGTTATGACAACAAAAAGTGCCAATGGGTCACTTCTGAACGAAAAAATTTCTTTAAAAGATGAAATTACTTTTCTTATTTCAGACTTAATGTATCCTTCTGAGTCGGATGAAAAAATTGACTATTTTGAAATGGAAGTCTCAACAGATGAAAAACTGTCGTTTGCTAATTTCAGAGTGTTCAACGGGATTCGTCCAGAGGTGGAAATAGAAGAAATCGAATTAGAATTATTTTTTAAACCATTAACCAAAACAGAAGAGTGGTTTGGTGATGAAGAAAAGAAATGGGCCGAGGACAGTTTGAAATTAAAACAATTATTGAGTGAAAAATTAAAAGATATTCAAATTTTAAGAATAGGCAAAATTGAAATAGATGTTTATCTTTTCGGAAAATCCGAGGAATGCAAATGGGTTGGATTAAAAACCAAACTCATCGAAACTTAATAGATGGAACGCAGATGATACAGATGCTTTGCAAAACAGATTTTTACAATGAACACAAAGAAATACATTCAAGATGATGGAATTCATCAGTTTATCAAAAATCTGTGAAAATTCGTGCTGCGAAGCATCTGTGTAATCCGTGTGCTATCTTGAAAAAACAAAAAAAGAGCGATTCAATTTTGAATCGCTCTAATCTTCTATTTTATTGATGCTGTAACCGCTTTGAACGCCTCTGGGTTGTTCATCGCTAAGTCAGCTAATACTTTTCTATTTAATTCAATACCTTTTGCATGAATCTTACCCATAAAAACTGAGTAGGACATTCCTTCCTGACGTGCGGCAGCATTAATACGCTGAATCCACAATGAACGGAAATCTCTTTTCTTTACCTTACGGTCACGATAAGCATATTGAAGACCTTTTTCGATCTTATTTTTTGCTACCGTCCAAACGTTTTTACCTCTTCCGTAAAAACCTTTGGCTAATTTGATGATTTTTTTACGTCTTGCTCTTGACGCTACGTGATTGACGCTACGTGGCATAATTTTGTTTGTTTTTTGAAATTTGGCGGTAAATTTTTACACTTAATGAGCCAATTTTCTGGTTGAACAATAACTAAAATTAGGGATTAGGGGTTGGGGATTAGGTGTTAGTTAAAACTATATTCCTTTCCTCGCATCTTAACACCTAAAAGGTACTGATAAATTTGAATTAGATGTTTCTTTCAAAACTGATACCTAAAATCTACTACCTCATACCTCAAAACAAATATTACATAACTAACATTAAAGTTACTCTGTCCATATCTGCTGAACTTACTAACGTTGCGTGAACTAAATTACGCTTACGTTTTGTAGATTTTTTTGTAAGAATGTGGCTATGATAAGCGTGTTTACGCTTGATTTTGCCGGTTCCTGTAATCTTGAAGCGTTTTTTAGCTCCAGATTTGGTTTTAATTTTTGGCATTTCTGTTAAATGTTTAAAATGAAAAGTATTGATTTTATAAAATAGAATGCAAAGATACGGAAATTTCAGATACAAAATTAAAAATACTCTTCAAAACGTTCGTAAAGCGTAGTAATGTAATTTCTATTACCGTTAGGATTTCTTAAACTTTTCGTAAACTCATACCAATAACCATCACCAATTGAGATAAATTTCCCTAAAGTTTGAGGCTCTTTTTTTGAGGCTTTATCTGTCAAAAACTCTCCAATAAAAACCTGTCCCAATAAATCACTTGCTTCTTCCCAGGGCAGACTTCTGTTGGTGATTTCGCCATTAATATCCGTAAACGCTTCAACTTTTCTGTCGGTATAATGAAGAATTAATTCAAAAGTTGAAACTCTATTATTCGAGCCTAAATTCTTGAAAATTAATTTGAAAGGGCTTTCTTTTCCGTAAGTTTCATAAACGGTCTGGGTTAATTCTTGCAATAAATATTCCCATTCCTCTTGATTCTGAGGATTGCCGAATGGTTTGTTGTTGATGGATAATTCAAGAAAATTGTGTTCTTCTTTCAAGCCTTTTTTATTCGCTTTTTCAGGCGTAAAAGCTAATAGTTTCCAAAGTGGTTTCTGCCATTCGTTTGAAATCTCACCCGCCCAAGCCAAATCCTCCTCTCCATTGAAACCTTCCTCCAGAATTTCCTCGTCGGTCAATTCGTCCCGATAGGTATAAGCAATTTCAAATTTTGTTTCAATAAAATCCTTCTTAAAGTCGAATGTGAGCAATATTTGATGTGAAAACGGAGGAGGTAAAATATCCGCCGTTTCAAATTTTATCTCTAAATGTTTAAGTTCTTCTAATTTCATACCGCATAAATTATTATTCTCTAAATTAATTATAGCGTAAAGATACTATGCCTTTTACCGTTAAATTTGTTTGAAACTTATGGGGTTTCAAAAAAAAGTGTAAATTTGAACAAAAACAACGTGTTATGACATATCATATTTCAAAAATGGCAAAACATATAAATAAAGACTATCAAAATCGGATATTGAATTTTTCAAGATTTAACATGGATGATGATGTCTTTTTTGATTTTTGCCAAGATAACAGCCACTTAAAAATTGAGCGAAATGCCGATGGAACAATTATTATTATGCCACCAATCGGAACCATATCAGGAGAAAAAAACGCTGAAATTACAGCAGAGTTAATTTTTTGGAAAAGAAAAAATGGAGGACATTCCTTCGATTCTTCAACGGGCTTTACGCTTGAAAATACTGCCGTTCGTTCTCCTGATGCTTCTTGGATGTCAGACGAAAGATACAAAAGTGTAGAATATGTCGAATTGAAAAAATTTGCTCGAATTACGCCAGAATTCGTGGTTGAATTAATGTCAGAGACTGATTCCTTGAAAGATTCGCAAGAAAAGATGGAGGAGTATATGGAAAATGGCGTGTTGTTAGGTTGGTTGATTAATCCAAAAACGGAAGATGTTTTCATATATAGAGAAGACGGAACAATTTCAAAAGTTGTTGGTTTTGACAATAAATTATCAGGAGAAAATATTTTAGAAGGTTTTGAATTTGATTTAACCCTATTAAGAAAATGAAAAAAACGTTAGTAGTATTAACAGGGGCAGGTATTTCTGCCGAAAGTGGCGTTAAAACTTTTAGAGATTCCGATGGACTTTGGGAGAATTTTTCGATTGAAGATGTCGCAACACTAACTGGTTGGGTTAAAGACCCTGTATTAGTTCAAGAATTCTACAATTTGAGACGAGCACAAATGCCCACTGTCGTGCCAAATGAAGGGCATAAAATCCTGGCTAAATTGGAAAAACATTTCAATGTTCAAATCATTACTCAAAACGTGGATGATTTGCACGAACGTGGCGGTTCATCAAATATTTTGCATCTACATGGACAACTTACGCAAGCCAGAGGTTCAAAGGATAAAAATAAAATTTATGACATCGGTTACCGTGAAATTGAAATGGGGGAATTAGCGGAGGACGGAACACAAATGCGTCCACACATCGTTTGGTTTGGTGAGGACGTTCCAGAAATTATAAATGCCGTTGAAAAGGCTGTCGAGGCGGATATTTTTGTGGTTGTTGGTACATCAATGCAAGTTTATCCAGCTGCAAGTTTAGTAAATTATGTTGGGGATGATGTGCCAATTTATATCATTGACCCTAAAAAACCAGACATTGAACTTACTGAAAATATGACTTATATCCAAGCGGGTGGAGGTGAGGGATTGCAACAATTATTTGATATTTTAACTGAGAATAAATAAACTTTAAAGACATGACTGTATCAGTTTTGAATCGTTCTTATAATTCATTCAATCTTTATGATAGAGAGATTGATGATGACGAATTCTTTAAATTATGCCAAAGAAATCTTGAACATAAATTTGAAAAAAATCCAGACGGAACAATAGTCATTATGCCTAACACGGGAGGAAAAACAGGAAAAAGGAATTCTGAAATTAATACAGAACTAAATCTCTACAGAAGACAACAAAAATCGGGAAATGTCTTTGATTCTTCAACAGCCTTCATTTTTCCTAACGGGGCAACTCGTTCTCCTGATGCTGCATGGGTAAGTGATGAACTTTGGAGTACTTTGAGTGAGGAAGAACAAGATAAATTTCCTAAAATTAGCCCTGAATTTGTGATTGAATTGATGTCTCCAAGTGATAAACTGAAAGATGCAAAACTGAAAATATTGGAATATATTGAAAATGGTGTTCAATTAGCTTGGTTAATAAATCCAAGTGAAGAGGAAGTTCATATTTTCCGTGCCGATGGCACAATTTCAAGGGTCAATGGTTTTGATAATACTTTGTCGGGAGAGGCAATTTTGAAGGATTTTGAATTCAAACTGAATCTATTGCGATAATATTGGGTTATCTCTCTAAACAAAAATTTATGAAAAACTTCACATCAAGCAACCCTACAAAACTATTATTTGGAAAGGGTGTTGTTTCAAAATTAGGGTCATTCTCTAAAAAATTAGGGTCTAAAGCAATCATTATTATTGGCAAAGGTTCGGTAAAACACAATGGGATTTTGGATGCAGTCACCGAACAACTAAAATCCGTTGGAACTGATTACGTTTTGTTTGAGGGCATTAAATCAAATCCTATATACCAAGACGTAGATGCCTGTATAAGCGTTGCTCGTGAGTTTCAAGCCAATCAAATTATTGCCGTTGGTGGAGGTTCAGTGATTGATTCTGCCAAAGCCGTTGCTGTTGGTTTTTTCCATGATGGCTCGGTATGGGATATTTGTTCTGGAAGTATCAAACCCACAAACGCCTTGCCCATTTTATGCGTTTTGACCCTTGCAGCTACTGGAACGGAAATGAATATGTTCTCCGTAATCCAGAACGATGAAACAGGACAGAAATTAGGATGGGGCAGTGAATTAGTTTACCCAAAAGTATCATTTCTCGACCCTGTATTTACTTTTTCTGTACCCAAAACCTATACTTCTTATGGTGTTTCAGATTTAATTGCTCATACATTTGAACAATATTTTGAACCAACTTCCTCTCCACTTTCAGATCATTTAGCCACCGATATTGTCAAATTAGCGTTTGAATACGGAAAGCAAGTTGTTGATAATCCGAACGATTATGAATCTCGGTCGAACATTTTGTGGCTGGCTACTGTTGCTTTAAATGGCTCATTATCAGCGGGTAAGCAAGGTGGAGATTGGGGCGTTCACGGTTTTGAGCATTGTTTGAGCGTATTATACGATATTCCACACGGAGCTGGATTATCCATTATTTATCCAGCATGGATGAAAAACTATTTTCCAGAAATTGAATCAAAATTAGATTTCATGGCTCAACGAGTTTTGGGAGAAGGCAAAAAAGCTCAGGATTTTATTGAGGCTTATGAAGCATTCTCTAAAAGCATTGATTCACCAACCCGATTATCACAAGTTGATATTAAATCAGACCAAGAAAGTAGAATTGTTGAAAATCTGGTTACTAACAAAGTATCAGGTGCTTTCTTTGAACAAAATGAAGAAACATATCACAAGATGTTGGCGTTGATGTGGTAAGATTTTGTTTACTTTTTGTCTGAATTTGGATTCAGGGGATTAAAGGATTTTTTGGATTAAAATTTGACCCATAATCCAAAGAATCCTCCAATCCTATGAATCCAAATTCAGACAAAAAATTATATTAAAATTGTCAGTTAAAATCGCTATTAAAAACTATAAATATGAATTATTGGCTCGTAAAATCTGAACCATTCAAATATTCTTGGGATGATTTTGTAAATCAGGGCATCGGTGTTTGGGATGGTGTGCGTAATTATCAAGCACGTAATAACTTGAAATCCATGCAATTAGGAGACTTGGTGCTTTTCTATCATTCAAACGAAGGTTTGGAAATTGTGGGTTTGGCAAAAATTGTAAAGGAATCTTATCAGGATCCTACAACGGACGATAATCGTTGGGTGGTTGTGGATTTAGTTCCAGTTCAAAAACTCCCTAAATCTGTTACCCTCAAGCAAATTAAAGCCGATGAAAGATTGAAAGATATTGAACTACTCAGACAAATGCGACTTTCTGTTACAGCCATCAAACCAGAAGAATTTGATATAATTCTTGGTTTAGCACATGAGTAGAATGACGGGACTTGTCTCAATCATTACCTTATTTTACAATTGAAATAAAAAAGATAACGTGGCGTTTTACAAAGAGTATTTTTATTTTTTTTTAACCATCAATATCCATGAAAACCATCATATCTCGCACCGTTTTTATTTATGTTTTTATGCTCTTGAGTCAATTTTTACAAGCTCAAAGTATTAAACGTATCGAAATCCCAGTGCCATCCAACAGCACCGAAGTTTTTACAATTCCATTAAATCAACAAGGTGTTATTGTCTTAAATCAAATCAACAAAACGAATTATACCCTTACAAGATTCGATACAAATCTTGATAAACTTTGGACGGTAAATGGTACGATGGATGCCACTTTGGATTATGTTAAACATTCTTATGACGGAAGTAATTTATACTTGCTTTTTAGTCGATATAGAAGTAATGTGTATGAAGTTGTGAAAGTGAATATTGGTCCTGGTTTTATTGAGAAATATCAAATTATGTCGGTTGATAGAATGGAAGTGTCTGATTTTCAGGCTTTAAACTCATCTGTATTTATTGGAGGAGTTGTAAATTCTCAACCCGTAATTCTTTTTACCAATTTAATTGAGCGAAAAACTCGCATACTTCCAAGTGCATTGAAGAACCAAGCAGAGATACAATCTATGGAATTGGACACAACCGCTGATATATTGAATGTAACTTATGCAGTGGGTACGAAAGGGAAAAATTACCAATTAGTTCTGAAATCATTCGATGAAAACGGCAAGCAAATTTCACAAGTAGCGATGAATCCCGATAATGAATTTGCCATGATGAATGGACGTTTAAACTTAGTTTCAGACTCAACCGAAGTTATGTTTGGAACGTATGGTCATAAAAATTCAATCGGTTCTTCTCGTGGACCAACGTCGCAAGGAATCTATTTTTCTAAATTAGTGGACAATGAGGTTGCTGATTTGAAATTTCACAGTTTTACGGAATTTAAAAACTTCTTTAATTTCATGCCCGAGAGACAGCGAGAAAGACAAGAGAAAAAAATTCAAGGAAAAAAAGAGAAGGGCGAAGATTTGCGTTTAGATTATCGTCTTTTGGTACACGATGTTATCAAAAAAGATGGAAAGTACATTATGGTAGCTGAGGCCTTCTATGCTGATTATCGCAACAATAATTTTAATCCTTATGGGTTTGGTAATGGTGGTGCTTGGAATAGTTGGGGAAGTCCATACAGTTCGTTTTATAATCCTTATCGTTGGGGTTATGGGAATTATGGTTTATACTCACCATTTAGCTCTTATTATTCGCCTTGGGGTTGGGGAAACCGTAATTATAACAATTCACAGACTTTTGACGGGTGGATTTATACCCATGCTATTGTGGCGGCGTTTGATGAAAAGGGTAATCTTTTGTGGGATAACAGCATTGAATTGAAAGACGTAAAAGAGCAAAAATTAACTGAGAAAGTAAAAGCATCCATCAAAGGAGATGAAATTGTACTTTCATACAGTAACAAAGGACAAATTTTTACAAAGATTATTCAAGCCGAAAAGGTATTGGAAGATACCCAAAATAAACCAATTGATACCCAAATTGAAGGTGATAAAGTAAAACAAACCACATCTGATAATATTGATTTTTGGTATAATAATTATTTCTTAGCCTCTGGTTATCAGAAGATTAGTAATGAGAATGAAGGTGGGAAAAGAAATGTTTATTATTTGAATAAGGTTTCATTTTAAAGGAAATTATTTAGAGAGTTGAAGGAAGTCTTTGCTTTGGGCAGAGGCTTCCTTTTTTTGTCTGAATTTGGATTCATTGGATTAAGGGATTTATTGGATTAATAAAATTGTAATCCAACAAATCCATAAATCTGACGAATCCAAATTCAGACAATATTTTTTTGTTGTATCACTTCTTGATATATTTGAGAAAATAAATAAAACTATGAGTGAGAAACCACAGGTAATATTGGAGTTGGAGGGTGAGTTGGGAGTAGGGGTATATCTTTACAACTATAAATTTAATGTTGCAAATCAAATTACGAGTCTCAATATTTCGAGTAATAACATAGTGAATTTAAGGGTTTTGTCTAGTTTACCTAACTTAGTAAGTCTTAAATTAGAAGGTAATAGAATTAGCGACATAAATGTACTTTCAGAATTAGGTAATCTACTAACACTCGATGTTAGATTTTCGAATTTTAAAGACCTAAGCCCATTAAAAGACTTATCCAGTTTGATAAATCTTTATTTAAGGAGTAATCAAATTATAGACATAAGTCCATTATCTGGTTTATTTAATTTAACAAATCTTGATTTAAGGAATAATCAAATTACAGATATAAGCCCTTTGTCTGGTTTATTTAATTTAACAAATCTTGATTTAAGGAACAATCAGATTACAGATATAAGTCCGTTAGATAAAATGATTAATATTGCTACTCTTGAATTAAGTTCAAATCGAATAGATGACATTAGTTCAATAGAGATGCTGTTAATAAATAATAAATTTAAAAAAATAGCCTATTCATTCGGTTTTAGAAACAATACTTTAAATCTATACAATAATCCATTAGAACCAGAATTAATAAATGTAATATCAAGCGGTGGGAAACAGGCATTAATCAAGTATTTTGAAGCTAAACAAAGAGGAACAATCAGAATCCCAGAAGCAAAAATGGTTCTTTTAGGCGAACCCCGTGCAGGCAAAACTACATTACAAAAATACCTCATGGGCTTGCCAATCAATGAAAATGAGGAATCCACCCCTGACATTCAAATTTCTTCTTGGAAACCTTTTGAGCATGATTTAGAAGATAAAAATAAAGACATCAAAATTAATCTTTGGGATTTTGGTGGTCAAGAAATACAATATAGTTTGCATAAATTATTTATGACCGAGGACACGTTATACGTTATCGTTTTGGATAGTACCAAAGACCAAAGTCCGTTAAAATACCTCAAATTCTTAGAAAATTATGCTCCAAATTCTCCTTTTATTATCATCAATAATTACGGTGATGCTCAAACCAGTAGTACCTTAAAAATTGATGAAAATTATTTGCGAGAAAACTATAATGGCAAAGAAGGTATGCCTGTTTTGAAAGCTATTTTCAATCGAGTTTCTGTTCTAAAAGCTGCAAAATTAGATCCTGCTTTTCGGAAAATTATGGACGAAGTGGATGTAACTATCAAGAGCGAATTATTAAACCTAAAAAATCTAAACAAAGAATTTCCCAAAGAATATCAATTGGTCAAAAGTGCCATAGAACAAGAATATAGTAAACCCGACAAACACTATATTACGATGAGCTATTATCGTGAATTGTGTAAATCATTGAAAATTACGGACGATGAAGAACTCAGAAAAGCTATTTTAGGGTACTTGAATGAAATTGGCGTATTACGTTATTTCAAAGATTCGCCTGTTACGGATAAACATATTTTGAATCCTAAATGGCTAATTGATGGAGCTTATTCTTTAATCATTGATAATGAAACTGCAAATAATTTTGGTGTTTTGACCAAGAATCAGGCAAGAAATATTTTAAAACGCTCAAAAAAAGGATTCAAATTTGAAGAGGATGAATCTGAATTTATCTTCAAAACTATGAAATTTTATGGTTTACTTCATTCAGACGAAAACGAACAGAAAGTTTATATACCTCTCAGATTCAAGAGTTTACAACCAACAACGTTATTGGATTTTTATGAAAGTGGAAAACATTTTGTCTTTGAATTCAAATCAGATATTCCAGAAGAAATCATTTCTAATTTAATCGTAAAGCATTTTGAAGAAATTACCAAACATTATTATTGGAGTAAAGGTGCAATCTTTGAAAATAATAAAGTCAGAATTTTGGTAAAAGTAGAGGACAGAAATATTCATTTTTATGTTCAAGGGCAATTTCATCAAAGTTATTTTGAAATACTGAGAAGAACACTTAGGAAATCATTAGAACGATTACCAGGCTTAGGATATGAAGAAATTGTAGAATTTGAATTGAATAATAAAAAAATTAGGGTGGTTTATGAATATTTAGTTGATGTTTTAACTGACAAATTAGGGCATTATTACGACCATGCCACCAAAACTAAAATTAATGAGAATGACATTGTTCAAATTTTAGGTGGATATTTTTCAACAAGACAAATTGAACAAATTACCAATGTAACGAATAATAATTTTTACGGTACATTTAATGATAATCGTTACCAACAAATCACCATTATTAACGAGTTAAATTCTCTTGTTCAATTAGCTCAAAATGTTGATGATAAAAAAGTATTAGAGGAAATTCGCTCTGAAATTCAACTACTTAATCAAATAGATGATACTCAGAAAAAGGAAAGTTTAGGTAAAAAATTATTAGGTAAAATCAAGCAGCTTTCAACGGATTCTTTGGATGATGTGGTGAAAGATAAGCTAAAAGAATTATTTCCAAAAATCGTAGAAAAAGGAATTGATTGGATTGAAAAAGTGGATATTGACGGAATTATGAACATATTTGGGGTAATTTAAAAATCATGGAAAATATAAAAGACAGAATTGCTTTGGGAGAAGATTCCAAAAATCAATTCAAAGAAAAAATACATAATCAAGAACAACTCGCCAAAGAAATCACCGCTTTTGCGAATGCTTTAGGTGGTACAATCTACATTGGCATTAAAGATGACGGTTCGGTAAAAGGAATTGAACAAAAAGATTTAAGAACCTTGGAAGGGCATATTGCAGCCGCATCAGCAGAAGGAGTTGTGCCACCAATCAACATTCAGACAGAAAATATTGCGATTGATGGAAAACTTGTCATTCTTCTTCATGTACCCGAAGGAGTCCGCAAACCCTACCACACTCGTCAGGGGGAATATTTGACAAAATCAGGAGCGGTAAAAAGGGTGCTTTCTCCCGAAGAACTCCAAAGAATGTCCTATAATCCAAGCATTTTGTTTGAAGAAATTGCGATAAATGATACATCCATCGAAACAGATTTTAATAGGTTGGCGTTCTTAGAATATTTTGAAAAAGAGTATAAAGATGATTTTGAAAATTACCTTTCTAAGTACAAATTATCAGTAACTCAAATTCTGAATAATGTAAAAATCGCCGAAGGACAAAATTTAAATTTGGTTGGCTTATCCTTCTTTTCAAACAATCCCCAGCGGTCACGTCCGTTAAATGTCATCAAAGCCATTAGTTTTTATGGCAATGATATTACTGATAGTCGCTATATTTCCAGTCTTGATATTGACGGTACTTTACCTGAGCAATTTGAGCAAGGTTTAAGGTTTATTCAACAAAATCTATTAAATACGCAATCTGAGAAAGGTTTTAACTCATTAGGAGACTTAGAAATACCCTTGGAAGTTTTTGAGGAATTATTAGTAAATGCTTTGGTTCACAGAGATTATAGCATACTTTCGGCTATTCGGCTTTTCATTTTCAAAGATAGAATCGAAATTATTAGTCCAGGCGTTTTGCCAAATCATCTAAACGAAGAGAATATTCGTTTAGGAATTTCCATTGCCCGTAATCCAATTCTATTACGTTATGCGAGTCGTTTAATGCCTTATCGTGGCGTTGGCTCGGGAATATTGCGTGCATTATCAAAATACTCGAAAATTGATTTTGAAAATAATCAGTTAAAATACGAATTTAAGGTTACGATTTGGCGAGGGAATTGAACTGAATTCCCCCCAACAATTTACCCAACAAAGCCCCATGATTTTCAACTAATTCCAAAGCATTTTTAAGGGCTTTTTCTAAATTCATTGGTTCATTTAAAATAGAAGAAGCGTGTAAAATACCTTTCAGATTGATGATACTTTTGACATCATGAAGTGTGCCACAAACTAAAAATACAGGCGTTTCAGTCTTTTCAGCCTGTAAAATCAATTGTGAAATGAGTTTCCCCTGCCAAGTTTGACTATCAATTTTCCCCTCGCCAGTGATTAATAAATCTACATTTTTAAGTTTATCATGAATTTGATTTATTTCCAAAATCCATTGTGCGGCTGATTTTATTTCTGCATTTAAAAATGCAATCGCTCCGCCTCCAATTCCTCCGCCCGCACCACTCCCCAGAACGGTTTGTAAATCAATCTTAAATTCCTTTTTTATTAACTCATTCATATTTTGTAATCCTAAATCTAAAACTTTAACACCTTCCTCGTCAGCCCCTTTTTGAGGAGAAAAAATATAAGCAGCACCTTCTTTTCCATAAAAAGGATTAGAAACATCCGTTGCTACTGTGAATTTTGTTTTTGATAATTTATGGTGAATATTTTGTGTATTTATTTTAGTAGCATAATAAAGATTTTTGCCAATTGGTTCAAGAATTTTATCGTCTTTGTCCAGAAATTGATACCCTAAAGCAGAAGCCATTCCTGTTCCTGCATCGTTGGTTGCACTTCCCCCGACGGTTAAAATAATTTCATTTGCACCTTTTTCAAGAGCATCTTTTATTAATTCTCCCGTTCCATAAGTGCTGGTAATCAGGCAATTACGTTCCTTTAAATTCAACAACTCAATTCCTGAAGCTCTCGCCATTTCAATTACGGCAGTTTTCTTCTCCGATATCCATAAATAATTAGCTTTAATCATTCTTTGAAGCGGATTGTGAACATCACAATTTATGAATTGACCGCCCCAAACTGATTGTAAAGTCTCCAAAGTACCTTCGCCTCCATCTGCTAAGGGTAAAACTTCAATGGCTGCGGAGGAGAATGTTAGGAGAATTCCTTTCTTTAATCCTTCACAAACTTCCTTTGCCGTAAGCGAATCTTTGAATTTATCGGTTGCAATTAGAATTTTCATGAAAATAATTTTGTGTTTACTTTGAAATAAAAGTACTCATTTGAGAGGTATTGTTTTTACTTTTGTGGTAAGAAATAAAATTTTCATGCAAAACGAAACAATACAACTTCAAACGCCTCAAAATTGGAAGGAATATCAATTAATAGATTCAGGGGGATTTGAGAAATTAGAAAAATTTGGCAAATATATTCTCCGTCGCCCAGAACCACAGGCTGCATGGGACAAATCCATGCCCGATTCAGAATGGGAGAGAACCGCTCATGCTACCTTCAAAAAAGAAAAAGGTTCGCAAGAAAAAGGAGAATGGATCATGAAAAAAGGCATGGAAGACCGTTGGTTTATGAATTATAAAACGGATGATTTAGATTTGAATTTCAAATTGGCTTTGTCGTCCTTCAAACACGTTGGCATATTTCCTGAACAAGCCTCAAATTGGGATTATATTCAAGAGAAGGTAGTGAAATTACCTTTTGGAAAGCCTAAAATTTTAAATCTTTTTGCTTATACAGGAGGTGCATCATTGGCTGCTAAGCAAGCGGGAGCAGACATTACACACGTAGATTCGATAAAACAAGTAATTTCATGGTCAAGAGAAAACATGGAAGCAAGTTCATTGGATAATATTCGTTGGGTTGTTGAGGATGCTTTGAAATTTGTAAAGAGAGAAGCAAAAAGAGGAAATATTTACAATGGTATAATACTTGATCCACCGGCTTATGGACGTGGCCCCGATGGCGAAAGATGGATTTTGGAAGAACAAATTAATGAATTATTGAAAACTGTTGAACAAATTTTAGACAAGGAAAATTATTTTCTTATCCTAAATATGTACTCAATGGGATTTTCATCTTTAATTGTTGAGAATTTGGTGAAATGTTCGTTTACCCAAGAAAAAAATCACGAATTTGGTGAGTTATATTTGAATGATAGTTTTAATAAAAAATTACCACTCGGTGTTTATTATCGCTTTGCAAGTGTATAAAAAAAGCACATCTTTTGTGATGTGCTTAGTTTTTTCTTTGTGCTAATTGGCAAATACTTCCATCGCCTTTAACACGATAAGGAAAAAAACGAAATAGTAAACTTTTTTCATCTGTGGTTGGTGTTTGGTTGTGGTTAAAATTCTGATACAAAGCTACTTAGTTTTTTTAGTTAATAAAATAAAGTTTGCAAAAGTTTGCAAATTTTTTCTAAAATTGATAATTATTAACTACAAAGTAAAATATCTATCTAATTTAGATTGAAAAAAACACAATAAAATCTTGATTAAGTATTAATTACAATTTAAGTTTTAACAAAAATTACGTTAACCATCTCATCCTAACTATGAACTTTGTAATTTTGAGCAATGAGTAAACAGTTACAAATATTATTCAATATAGCCATAAGCCTATATTTTTTCAGTTCTTGTATTACTGAATCAAAGAAAGGTTTGATAATTCCCCCTGTGCCAGAAGTTAATGAGAACGCTCGGAGAAAGGCAGCAATAGCATTTTTAACCGATGCCATTGATGCCTCTCCAAATAGTTCTGAAAACTATTATAAAAGAGCGTTATTATATTTGGAAAATGAAAAAATTAAAGAAGCTCTGGAAGATATTAACAATGCTATTGGAATTAAACCAAATGTTGGCAATTATTTTCAGGCAAAAGCATTAATTTTAAGAGATTCTCAGCAACCTAAATTAGCTCTGGAGGCTGCCTCAAAAGCCGAAGTCCTAAATTCAGAATCACCCGAATTATATACTTTATTAGGAGATTTGTATCAACAACTTGGACAATATGATAAATCAAAATCGTATTTAAGAAAAGCCTTACAAATTTCTCCAAATAACGGAGAAACGTATTTTTATCAAGGAGAGATTTCGGCAAAAATGGCTGATACAGTAACAGCGTTAGCCTTATATCAGCAAGCCTTAGGATTGAAGCCAAGTTTTTTGCCAGCATATCTCAAATTGATTCAAGTTCACACAAATTTGAATCAGTATGATTTGGCTTTATTGTATAGTAGAGAGGCCATTAAATATCATCCCCAAAGTGCCTCTTTATACTTCCAGCGGGGTAATACTTATCAAAGAGCATGGAAACTTGATAGTGCGGTGATGTGTTATAATCGTGCAATTGCTTTAGACACAAATTTAATTCAGGCAAGTTTCAGTACTGGTGTAATTTACTTCAAAACAAGAGCTTATCGTTTAGCTCTACCGTTTTTTGAAAGAACTCTAAAACACAATCCAAAATACCCAGATGCTAAATTTTTCGTGGCACAATGTTTGGAATATACTGGTGAATATGTAAAAGCAGAAGCATATTACAATCAAATGTTGGCTGAAAATAATCAGGATTATAAAGCTTTGGGAGGTATTGCAAGAGTTCAACGGAAAGAAATCTATGGAGAATATATTCCTAATGAAGAAATAAAATATGACACAACGGCATTCCCTAAATTTGAAATGCCAAAACGGAGTTTAAGTGACACGCTTTCGCTCAAACCCATGTTGCCCAAAGGAATAAATTAAGAATTTCAACAAGTAAAATACAATTATATCGGAGATTTTGAAAAGAAAAGTTATTTGTAAAGTTTTGATTTTCAAGCAATAAGCTCCACAAACACAAACAAAATGATTAAAATTAAATTACCAGATGGTAGTGTCAGAGAGTATGCTCAGGGAACAACTGGGATGGACATTGCCCTCAGTATTTCGGAAGGTTTAGCCCGAAACGTTTTAGCTGCAAAAGTAAATGGCAAAGTGGTTGATGCTTCAATGCCAATTAATGAAGATTCTGATTTCCAGTTACTCACATGGAATGATACGGATGGGAAAGCCACTTTTTGGCACTCATCCGCCCACCTTTTAGCCGAAGCAATTGAGTCGCTTTATCCTGGCACGAAATTCGGGATTGGACCAGCCATTGAAACGGGTTTTTATTACGATATCGACATGGGCGAAAAGATGCTCGGTCAAGAAGATTTCAAAAAAATTGAAGATAAGGTTTTGGAATTGGCTCGTCAGAAAAATGAATATCAACGTTCTGCCGTTTCAAAAGCCGATGCAATTGAGTATTTTAAGGACAAGGGTGACGAGTATAAATTAGAGCTGTTGGAAGGCTTAGAAGATGGTTCAATCACTTTTTATCAACAAGGAAACTTTACTGATTTATGTCGTGGACCACACATTCCAAATACTGGTTTTGTGAAAGCAGTTAAGCTCATGAGCGTTGCTGGAGCGTATTGGAGGGGAGATATTACTCGAAAGCAAATGACTCGTGTCTATGCCGTTACCTTTCCAAAACAGAAAGAATTAGAAGAATATTTAGTACTTTTGGAAGAAGCAAAACGTCGTGACCACCGTAAATTAGGGAAAGAATTAGAACTATTCGCATTTTCTGAAAAAGTAGGAATGGGCTTGCCTTTGTGGCTTCCCAAAGGTGCAATGTTGCGTGAACGTTTGGAAAATTTCCTTCGTCGAGCCCAAGTTAGAGCAGGATATTTACCAGTTGTAACACCGCATATTGCCTCAAAAGAACTTTATGTAACTTCGGGACACTACGCAAAATACGGAGCAGATTCGTTTCAACCAATTCGTACGCCTGATGAAGGAGAAGAGTTCTTTTTGAAACCGATGAATTGCCCACATCACTGCGAAATTTATAAAACTAAACCAAGAAGTTATCGTGATTTACCTTTGCGTTTAGCTGAATTTGGAACGGTTTATCGTTACGAACAATCGGGTGAATTGCACGGATTAACACGTGTACGTGGTTTTACGCAAGATGATGCTCATATTTTCTGCCGCCCAGACCAAGTGGAGGATGAATTTATGAAAGTTATTGATTTGGTAATCTACGTTTTTAAGGCTTTAGGATTTGATAATTACTCAGCTCAAATTTCACTTCGTGATCCCGAAAACAAGCAAAAATATATCGGTAAAGATGAAGATTGGGATAAAGCGGAGGCTTCTATTATCAAGTCTGCGGCAGAAAAGGGATTACCAACGGTTGTGGAATTAGGTGAAGCAGCATTTTATGGACCTAAGTTGGATTTCATGGTAAAAGATGCTTTGGGGCGTAAGTGGCAATTAGGAACTATCCAAGTTGATTATCAATTACCTCAACGTTTTGAACTGGAATACACGGGTTCGGATAATCAAAAACATTGCCCAGTAATGATTCATAGGGCTCCATTTGGCTCTTTGGAACGCTTTATCGCTATTTTGATTGAAAATACTGCGGGTAATTTTCCTCTGTGGCTTTCTCCTGAACAATTGGCGGTGTTGCCAATTTCTGAGAAATACGAAGATTATGCAAATGAAGTATTTTTAAGATTACAAGAGCAAGATTTACGTGGATATATTGACCACAGAGATGAAAAAATTGGTCGTAAAATACGGGATGCAGAGGTCAATAAATTGCCTTTCATGATTATTGTCGGCGAAAAAGAATCTGAACAAGGAATGGTTTCGGTTCGTAAAAAAGGTGAAGGCGATTTAGGAATGATGACCATTGAGGATTTTACAAAAATAGCTTTGGAAGAGGTAAATAAGAATATTGTAAAGTTTTAGAAAAATTGTAAATAAAATGGAGAACTTCCCGAAAATAAAAAAACTTTCGGGAAGTTGATTAAATCATGCACTTTTTTGTTAATATTTTCCAATTTTTAATATAGATTTGATGAGAAAATTAAAAAAAGGTGAATTTGTAACTTTTTTGAGTAATTTGCAGTTCAATAATCAGTAACAATAGGGAAACCTAAAATATAAATAATTTAAAACCAATCATTTAGCGAATATGGCGTTACGCCCGAACAACAATTTTAGAAATAATCGTAGAGAAGAAGAACCTTATAGAATCAATAATCTCATCAAAGGCGTGCTGGAAGTACGTTTAGTTGGAGAAAATGTTGAACAAGGTACAATGGATTTCAAAAAAGCCCTTGAAATTGCACAGGGTCAGGGTTTAGACTTAGTTGAAATCTCTCCTAAAGCCGTTCCACCCGTTTGTCGTGTGACGGACTATGCAAAGTTCAAATACGAACAAAAGAAAAAACAGAAAGAAATTAAAGCAAATGCTGCCAAAACAGTTTTGAAAGAAATTCGTTTCGGACCGAATACTGATGATCATGATTTTAACTTTAAACTGAAACACGCTATCAATTTCTTGAAAGAAGGTGCTAAAGTAAAGGCTTATGTTCATTTTGTAGGACGTACAATTGTATTTAAGGAAAGGGGCGAAATACTTTTACTTAATTTTGCCAAAGGATTAGAGGAGTTTGGTAAGGCAGATGAAATGCCAAGATTAGAGGGAAAACGTATGTCAATCATGTTTTCACCAAAAGAAAAGAAAAAATAATTTAATCAATATTTATCATTCCCTTTCATTCCTCACCAAAGGAGGAAAGGGAATTTTCTTTTACCAAAAATCCACAAGTTTTATGAAAAAAATAGCCATTATTGCGATTATTGTTTCATTTTTTTTTCATAGCTATGGACAAAATCCAGCCTCATTAAAGTGGTCGCAGATTAATACTCCTCATTTTAGGTTGATATTTCCCTCTCAAATTTCGCTTACTGCAAATCGGACCGCCAATGTTTTAGAGTCTGTTTATCAACCTGTTAGTAAAAGTTTAGGGCGTGAACCACGACCAATTTCTATAATTTTACAAAATCAAACCGCAGAATCTAATGGTTTTGTTTCTCAACTTCCCCGCCGTTCAGAGTTTTTCATAACCCCTCCACAAGATTATACTCTTTTGGGAAATAATAATTGGTTGGATTTATTGGCAGTTCATGAATTTCGTCATGTGGTTCAGAACGATAAAGCACTCACAGGAGCCACAAAATTGGTCTATAATTTATTAGGAAACAATGGTTTCTCTGCAACCACTTTTCTTACTGTTCCTAATTGGTTCTGGGAAGGGGATGCCGTAGGAGTTGAATCTTCTATGACCACCTCTGGTAGAGGAAGGATTCCAAGTTTTGATATGGCTTTACGAACTCAACTGCTTACAAAAGGAGCATATTCCTACGCTAAAGCGGTTTGTCGATCTTACAAAGATTTTATTCCTAATCATTATGTTAGTGGATATTTTATGACAACCTACCTCAAAAATAAATTTGGAATTGATGCTTGGGATAAAGTTTTAGAAGGTACTTATAATATGCCATTTTATCCCTTCTCTTTCTCAAATAATATTAAAAAAGTAACTGGTTTGAAAACGGAGCAACTCTACAGTCAGGCATTTACTGATATTTCTAACCAATGGAAGAATCAAATTTCTGAGCTAAAAGAAACGCCTGTTACAACCTTTAAAACGACCAATAATAAATATTATACAAACTATGAATACCCTCAAATTTTACCAGATGGCAGAATTTTAGCTTTAAAATCTGGACTTTCTGACATTGAGCAATTAGTTGTTTTAGATAGTTTGAGGAAGGAAGAATCGGTTTTGAAATTAGGTATTTTTAATGACGCAAAAATGCTTTCAGTTTCTGGTACAAAAGTAGTGTGGGTTGAATTTAATTATGATAAACGTTGGAGAGAAAGAAATTATTCGGTCGTCAAACTTTATGATTTTAATACTAAAAAGTTGAAAAGTATTTCCAATAAATCTAAATTAACATCTCCTTCACTTTCACCTGATGGAACCAAAATTTGTGCCATTGAAAATTCAACTGATAATAAATATTCGTTAGTTATTTTGGATATTAACGGTCTGGAAATCAAGAGATTATCTAATAAAAATAACGCTTTATTTATAAATCCGAGATGGTCGGATGATAAAAATATCTACGCTGTAAAACTTTCAGATGGTTTAAAAACAATTGTTGAAATTGACTCAGAAAGTGGTCAAGAAAAAGAATTATTTACTCCCTTAAATGAGAACATTGCTCATCCAGTTAAGCAGGGTAAATATGTTTTATATAATTCAGGAGTAACGGGTATTGACAATATTTTTGCGTTTGATTTAGTTTCAAAAAAGAAGTTTCAAGTTACAAATCGAAAATTTGGTGCCTTCAACCCCTGTGTTTCAGCCAATGGCAAGTTGTTATATTTTAATGATTTCTCCATAAAAGGAAATCAAATTGTCTCCATGCTTTTTATACCAGATTTTTTTTTAGAATTTGATGAAAATTTAGCAAAGCCTGTTAAATATTTTGGACAAATGGTGTTACAAGAAGCAGGAGAAAATCTAATGAAAACCGTTCCAATCACCCAATTTGGAGTGAAAAAATATAGCAAAGCAAATGTTTTCAATCTCTACACTTGGGGTGTTGTACTTAATTCCTCAGAGGCAAATAGCTTAAATTTAGGGGTGGCATCAAAAGATTTGTTGAGTACTACTACTATTGCAGCAGGGTATAATTATAATGCTAATGAAAATCAAGGGCAGTTTTATACAAATCTGACTTACAATGGATGGTATCCTACGCTAAATTTTAGTTACACAAATGGAGGTCGTCAAGCTGAAATTTACATAGATAAAGCAAATCCGTTGGATAGTTTGCGGAGCGATAAATGGAATCAACAACAAATAGTATTTGGGGTTGGGTTGCCTTTAAATTTTACCCATTCAAAATATCTTCAAAGTTTTAATTTGGGCGTAAATACTGCCCTCACACAGGTTTCAGGGTATGATTTAACCGAAAGACCAAATACTTTAACAGGGAATGGGAATTTTAATTCTATGATTTACACTTTCTCCTATTCAGCCCTATTAAAACGTGCAACCCGTGATGTTGCTCCAAAATGGGGATTTACAGCCAATTATTATAAGCGAGACTTATTATTAGGTAGCAAATTGAATGGTGGACTAACATCCTACCAATCAAGTATTTATGTGCCTGGAATTTTGAAACACCATAGTTTGAGAATAAGAGGGGCTTATCAGAATCAAACTGGTTTTAAGAATGGTTTGGGAGCTCCCAATAACAGCTTATATTTATTTGGAAGTCCGACACTATTCCCACGAGGACACACATCCAGAGGTTTTGAAAATTTAACAACCCTTTCAGCCGAATACCGCTTACCGCTATTTGATCCTGATTGGATATTAGGAAGATTTTTATATTTCAAAAGATTCAAGGCTAACCTATTCGCAGATTACGGAAACGGTTCGACAAACTATGACTTTTTTGAAACAAGAGATGGGAAACGGGTGAATCTAAAAGGTTCCGATGTTAAAATATATAATTCTTTTGGTATAGACTTAACAGCTCAATTTCATTTCCTACGTTTCTCTCAACAATTTGAAGCAGGTATTCGGGCGATATATTTGAATGATAAAGGTCAATTTTTGGTACAACCTTTGGTTTTAGACATTGGCTTTTGATTAATTACAACTAAGTTTGATGAAATTTTTATTTTTTGTTTTAATCTTCAACAATGCGTTATTTTACGAAGAAGATTTATTGGATAGTTCAGATTTCTTGGTGGCTTTTCACAAATTTGTTTTACATTTTCCAACTAAAATTATTTTACCAATCCAGAGTACTAATTTTGAAGTTTTGAAGCATTCTGCAATTCTATATTTCCCTTTAACTCTAACTTTTTGAATCGACCAGTTAATCCAGAACCTACAATCACTACATGGCCTAAACTAATTGTTACATTGTCAACTGAACTTGGAATTCTACCACATTTCCAAGTTGCGAAACCGTGCCACGTCCCAGAGTTCTGACTAATTATTGGTATTAATCCTGAAAAATTTGTTGGTATTGATATTTGTGGAGAAATTAAAATATTTTGATTATTGTCTATAACTTTTACCCGATAATTCCCCGAAGAGGCAGAATAACTAAACGAAGTAGAAACTGTATTATCGGTATTAAAATTATTACTCCATCTTGGTGATAAATAACTATTCGATACGGTAACCAAAAGACTTGAGACCCCGTTACAATCACTTGATAAATTTGGAGGAGGAATTGGTAAATATGGCATTGAATTACTAAAAAACGCTGAGTTTAATTTTTGATTCCATTTACTTGCTAAAATCCGATGCCCATTTCCAACAAAATGAATAGAATCAATGGTTCTAATATTTGGTCCGACCAATCCGTCTGTTGCTGGTCCTTCAAAAACCTGAGTCGTATAATTAGGTTGAGAATTTCCATTAATTCCAATCACATCGTTTTGAGCATCAATGACAGGTTGCCAAGTTCTGGATTTTGCTATTCCTAACCCCTTAAAACGAGTCGCTTTTGCAACCACCCAAGCCAAATTTGCCTTTCCAGAATGTTCTCGACTTCGTGTTATGATAGTTTTTAGATTACTTCCATAAGTTTCACGGTTAATTTCTTGAACATTATCAGTTTCCCCTTGATGCCATAAAACTGCCCTTACTCCAAATTGAGCTATATAAAAATGCAAAGCTGCTCTTAAATTTCCATAAGGCATACCTCTTGGCATGGTGAAAAAATTGAATGGAGTCGCTGTTGAATCGTTAGCTGATTCTTTCCAAGCATTGGAGCCAGTCCCGGACCAGCCTCCATTAAAGAATGCAACAGGGACGTTTAGTCGTCTCGTTAGTGTATCCCCCAAAGCTCCCCAACACCAAGCACTTACACCAAAAGGAGCTATATTAAAAGTTGAGTCCAAACGAGAAAACTCCGCTCTTGGCAGAACTATTCCGCCATAATTTGTGGGAAAATTGACGGTATAATTTACCACACTTACTCTATCATCGTTTGCCATGGGACCGTAATTTCCTTGATTTTTTAAGTCTCCGTCCCCCGTAGCATTTGATTGTCCAGCGATTAAAAAAACTTCACCAACTCCAATTTTTTGGACGGTAGAACTACCCAATAATACTGTTCCATTCCAATGTCTAACCTCCAAATCATACCATCCTCCTGAAACATTTAATGTTCCATAATAATAACCATTTGAAGGATTCAATTGAATAGTTGTCCAATTACTTGAGGTTCCTTGGGAGGGAATCATAGGACGTGCAACCACTCTTGCTTCGATTTTATCCGTAAAAGTTGTATAATTTCCTGCAATATAAATAGGAGATTGATTACTGTTATTCCGTTGAAAAACCGCCCTACTTGTTGGATAAGTAATATTGATTTGGGCAGAAATTAGGGTTGAAAAACAACATAAAAATATAATGTTTAGAGATAAAAAATATTTCATAAGACTTCAATTTTGTAAAACAAACTATGGAATACTAAAAAATTATGCCAGCAGTATCTTATAAAAGACCCAAGAAAGTGATTTTTGGTTGTAAGGGGAGAAATAGAGAACAAAAAAATATCTGCAAATATAGTATTTAGTATTAATTTTTACGATTTTAAGCAAAATATTCTTACCGTTTAAATTAAGAATTACCATCAGAAATGTAAAAAAAAATCCTCAAACTAAAGAGTTTGAGGATTCTAATCTATCACTAATTTAAAGACTTTTATGCGTTAATTTTACCTCTTAATGCACGTGGAATATCAATACTTGCCACTGGTGAAGTCATGCTATTCAAAATAACAACATCTGAAACAACTAATTTAGCAACTTTCAATGTTTGACCTAAGTCTAAGCCTGTAATATCAGCTTCAACAAAATCAGGGATGTTATCTGCCATTCCTTTTAATGTCACTTTACGCAACTTTTGAACCATCTTGCCTCCTTTACGAACACCAGGTGAGTCACCAATAACTTTAATAGGTACGTCAATTTTAATTTCTTTTCCTTCAACGATTTCCAAGAAATCCACGTGAAGAATCATCTCTGAAACTGGGTGGAACTGTGAATCTTGAACGATTGCATGATGAATTTCACCCTCAATATTTAAAATTACTTCTGAAACTTCTGGCGTGTAAATTAATTCACGGAAAAGAATCATTGGTACTGCGAAGTGGATTTGCTTTTCGCCACCATATAAAACACATGGAACAAGTGCTTCATTACGTAAATCTTTGGCAGACTTTGTGCCAAGGGTCTCTCTGTTGTACCCTACAATTTCAATCTTTCTCATTTGAGTGATTTTGCGTCAATAGCCTGTCGGATTTAGTTAATAATTAACGGTTAATAATTAATAGTTGAACAGAGGTTAAAAGAAGATTAGTATTAAACTTCTTTTTTACTACTATTAATTTTTAATTGTAAATTATTCACTATCACCTATCTTCTAATGACCGTTTAAAAAATTAATACTTTATAAATAATGAACTGATAGATTCGTGGTCACGTATTCTTCCGATGGCTTTTGCAAATAATTCTGCCACGGATAGTACTTTAATTTTGTCGGATACTTGTCTTTGTGGGATGGTGTCGGTAACAACCAATTCAGTTAAAATGGAATTGTTAATGTTTTCGTAGGCGTTTCCTGATAAAACTCCGTGCGTTACAATCGCTCTTACTGATTTTGCTCCATTGTCCATGATTAATTGAGCGGCTTTACACATGGTTCCACCCGTGTCAATCATATCATCCACTAAAACTACATCGGCTCCTTCAACATTTCCAATTAACTGCATCGTGGCGATTTCATTGGCTCTTTTACGTTGCTTGTCGCAAATTACCATCTCTGCATTGAAAAACTTGGCAATATTTCTTGTTCTAACTACTCCACCAACATCGGGAGAAGCGAAAAGAATTTTATCTAAACCTAACGATTTCAAGTAAGGCACAAAAATGGCAGTTCCTTCTAAGTGATCCACTGGAAAATCAAAAAATCCTTGAATTTGTCCAGCGTGTAAATCAATTGTCATCAATCGGTCGGCACCCGCAGCTGTCAGTAGATTTGCCATCAATTTTGCTCCTATTCCAACCCTTGGCTTGTCTTTTCTGTCTTGACGTGAATATCCAAAATAAGGAATAACGACCGTGACGTAATGAGCAGAGGCTCGTCTGGCAGCATCAATCATCAACAATAGTTCCATCATATTGTCGGCAGGAGGGAACGTTGATTGAATCAAAAAAACATCACACCCACGAACAGACTCATTGAAACTTGGTGACATTTCGCCATCAGAAAATCGTTGTACTGTACTCTGTCCTAAATCTTTACCAAAATATCGAGCAATTTCATTCGCTAAATATTGGGAAGATGAGCCTGAGAAAATCTTTACTTGATTGATAGAAGCCATAATTTAAGAGAGTTGTATTTTCTCTCGGATTTCAAATGTTCGTTCGGTAAATTTTCTGCAAAAGTACAAAAATGCTTCCGTAAAATAAGCATTAAATCGTTGTTTTTTCTCAAATTGGGCATATTCTATAAAAACCTAACTTAGAATATTGCTATTTTGAATATATAATCCCTTTTGATGAAAGTAACGTATTTTTCATTAATGAAACAATGGTCATTGGTCCTACTCCCTTTGGAACAGGCGTAATGAAAGAGCATTTTGGAGCAACTTCATCAAATTTAACGTCTCCCTTTAAGGCAAATCCAGATTTTTTCGATGCATCTTCAACTCTTGTTAAGCCAACATCAATAACCACTGCCCCTTCTTTTACGTATTCGGCAGTAATAAATTCAGCACGCCCCAAGGCAGCAATCAAAATATCCGCAGTGGCACAAACAGCCGCTAAATCTTTGGTTTTTGAATGCGTTAAAGTGACCGTGCAATTGCCAATTTTCGTGTTTCGTTGCATCAAAATTGACATTGGTAATCCTACGATTTGACTACGACCAACAACCACACAATGTTTGCCTGATGTTTCAATATTATACCTTTCCAACAAATCTAAAACACCTTGAGGAGTCGCAGAAATGTAGGCAGGAAGCCCTTTTGCCATGCGTCCAATGTTGATTGGGTGGAAACCATCAACGTCTTTTCTATGATCTATTGTTTCCATTACCCGGTCAGGATTGATGTGGTCGGGGAGAGGTAATTGAACGATTAAGCCGTCCATATCATCATTCTGATTAACTTTTTTGACTTCTTCTAAAAGTTCTGCTTCAGAAATAGTGGGTTCAAATCTAAGTAAAGTTGATTTAAAACCTAATTCTTCACAAGATTTTACTTTGTTAGCAACATACGTTTCAGATGCTCCATTATTTCCGACTAAAATGGCAACAAGGTGAGGGATTTTTCCACCCGAAGCCTTTATTTCAGCCAATTCAAGGGCTATTTCTTTCTTAATTTCATCGGCAGTTGCCTTTCCGTCAATAATTTGCATGGTTTCTGTTTTGGTGATTTTACGCAAAAATAAGGGTTCGATATTTTCTTTCGGGTATAAACTCGGAAATTTTTGAATTTAAATAAATTATCCTCATGTTTTTGGTGAAGGAAAGGCAGTTTTTGGAATTATTATTATTTGATTTTCGTAATTATTACTTTGAAATCCGTTTATGTAAGCACAACTATATAAGTAATTTTGCAGTGTAATAAACATCAATAATAATGAAAATTCAAATGAGCCTCGGTCAAAAAATCTTAACAATTTTATTCTTTTTTTCTCTAACAAATTATTCATTTTCACAAATAGCTGATAGTACAAAAGCACATTTTACTGTAAATGGGGCAGTAACTATCACTAATTCGGGTATATCAGTAATTCCAACTTTTACGTTGGGAAAACCCGCAACGATTTTTGATTTTGTACTCAGAAAAAAGAAATTTAGTTTTGAACCTCAACTGCGTTTTGCCATAGAGGACTTAAAACCGTGGTCGTTTATTTTTTGGTTGCGTTATAAGGTTACTGACAGCAAAAAGTTCAAAATGGGTATTGGTGTGCATCCTTCCACTGTTTTTGGAAATACTATCATCACAGAAAATGGGGTAAGTAGAGATGTAATTACTGTTAAAAGATATTGGGCGGGCGATTTGAATCCAACGTTATTTTTATCAAAGGATGTGAATATTGGGTTATATTATTTGTATGCAAGAGGGCTTGAAGATGCTGTTAAACATACTAATTATGTAGGATTAAATAGTAATTTTACAAATATTAAAATTAATAATGGAGTATTTATGAAGGCATCTCCGCAATTATATTATTTGAAAATAGCTGAGAAAGATGGGTATTATTTCACCTCCACATTTACGGTTGCAAAGAAAAATTTTCCTTTGGCTTTATCATCAATTATTAATAAAAAGATTAAGTCAAATATTACGAGTGAAGATTTTGTTTGGAATATTAGTTTAATTTACTCATATTGAACATTATAAATTGATTGAATATGATAATTCTAAATTATGGATAAGCCAGAATCAGTAGAACAATTTTATAAACGGAAATTTGATTGGATTCCCGAGAATATTAAAAATGAAATTGGACATTTCAATGTGTTCAAACATGAACCTATTGAAGCGGGGAAATCAAAAGCAGTTTCATATAAAAGGAGGGATTTTTATAAAATAATGCTCGTTGAGGGGAATATCAACATGAATTATGCAGATAAAGTTATTCCTATCAACAAACAAGCTCTCCTTTTTTCAAATCCTCTTATTCCTTACAATTGTGAAAATTTAGAGAGGATTCATGACGGGATATATTGTATTTTTAATCAATATTTTTTTCATAGATTTGGTGATGTGAGTCAATATTCAGTTTTTCAATCTTCCGGAAATCACGTATTTGAATTGGACGATGAGCAAGTGATGGAGGTGCGACAAATTTTCCAAAAAATGTTTGAAGAAATTAATTCTGATTATGTACATAAATATGATTTTTTGCGGAATCAAGTATTTGAGTTGTTGCACTTTGCTATGAAAATAAATCCTACAACCCAATTTGATAATAAGCTAACAAATGCTGCTCAACGTATTTCTACCCTTTTTCTGGAACTTTTAGAACGCCAATTTCCAATTGATGAAAATCATCCGAGCATCAAATTACGTTCAGCATCTGATTTTGCTAATCAATTAAATGTTCATGTAAATCATTTGAACAAAGCAATTAAAGAAGCCACTTTGAAAACAACCACTGAAATTATTGCTGATAGGATTTTACAAGAAGCTAAAATTATGTTAAAACACAGTCAGTGGAATGTCACTGAAATTGCTTTCTCTCTACGTTTTACGGAGGTTACTCATTTTAATAATTTTTTCAAAAAACATACAAAAATCAGTCCTTTGAAATTTCGGAGTAGTTTTTAACTAAATGAAAAAACACAATTTATTTATTTTAAAGTTTAGAAAATGGTTTCATTTTGAAACTGTTTCAATCTTTATAATTAAATAAATCGTGTTCTGATTGTTTTATACTTAGAAATCAAGGAAACTTTGGAAACTTACTAAAATCAGGCTTCCGCTTCTCTACAAAGGCGTTTCTTCCTTCTTTTGCTTCTTCTGATAAATAATAAAGCAAAGTTGCATTCCCTGCCAATTCTTGAATTCCTGCCTGACCATCTAACTCGGCATTAAACGAAGATTTCAATAAACGTAGAGACAATGGACTTTTTTGTAATATCTTTTTGCACCATTCAATTGTGGTTTCTTCCAATTTTTCTAAAGGCACAACTTTATTCACCAATCCCATCTCACGAGCTTCTTGTGCATCGTATTGGTCACATAAATACCAGATTTCACGAGCTTTTTTCTGACCCACCACACGGGCTAAATAAGAAGCACCAAAACCGCCATCGAAAGAACCTACTACTGGTCCAGTTTGTCCAAAACGAGCATTATCAGCGGCAATTGAAAGATCGCAAACTACGTGAAGAACGTGTCCGCCACCAATAGCCCAACCTGCCACCATGGCAATTACAGGCTTAGGAATTGAACGAATTTGCTTTTGCAAATCAAGCACATTCAATCTTGGAACTGTATCTTCTCCTACATAGCCACCATGTCCACGAACGGATTGGTCGCCACCCGAACAGAAAGCTTTTCCTCCTTCTCCTGTTAAAATAATTACGCCAATATTTTCAGTATCACGACAAATATTCATGGCATCAATCATTTCTTTTACGGTCAAAGGCGTAAACGCATTATGTACTTGCGGACGATTGATAGAGATTTTTGCGATTCCTTCATGGAAGGTGAATAGTATTTCTTTGTACTCTTTAATGGTTTCCCACATATCAGTTAATCGTTATTGTTGTTAATTTTTCGACAAAGTTAATCATTATAAGCCTCTTCATTATAATCTACATCCCAAGTGTGGTCAGCTAAAAGAAGGCATTTTGCTAAAAAACGACTGTATTTAAAAGACCGTCCCCATTCATTTGGAGCAACCAAAGATAGTAAATCTTCACCTGTATCTCGTTCGTACATATAATATGTTTCATTTATGATTGGTTCAAAACCCATGGCAGCATCATAAATCCGCTCTGAAATTTCTTTCCGTTGTGCTAATAATTTTGCCTGCCTCGCCAAAACCTCCATTTGCTCATACAATTGGTTCATCTGACGGTCGGTTTGCTGTCGCATCGCTAATACAGAACGCCCCTTGACTTTTCCCATGTCTTCAGGGCGAACAATTGCACCTCCCGCAGTGTGTGCGTAAGGGAGTAATCCTGGATTCTCGGCTACTTTATCTTTATTTATTGGATTTAAAAATGCTTCTTCTGCCATTTTGAATATTTGAAATGATAAATTATCTCACAAAATTAATATATTTAGAGATTATAATTAGTGAATAGAATTAAATTGGATATTTAATCCGTAATGTATGCAATTATTAGAACAATTGTCTTTTATAAATAAAAATCATTGAAAATTGGGAAAAAAAATCTAATTATCATATTTACTAAACTATGTAACTATTTCTTTGTTTAACGAAGACACGAAATTACTATTTTATGAACGCAACCTTTTGTATTGTTTGAAAGTATTGCTTACATATTGACTCAAATTAAATCTTAAAATATCTGTATTATGGAACGTAAAGAATTTCTAAATCTTGTTGGAATAAGCGTAGGTGCAATTATACTTCAGAATTGTATGAGTGGCTGTACTAAAGCCACTGATCCAGTACCAGCGGTTATACCACCACCTGCTCCCATTCCCCCAAGTACTGGCGGTGGAACTGTAACAGTATCTGGTTTAACGGGTAATAATTCTTTGTCAAAAGGGGCAATTGATTTTTCCATAGATATTACTAAAACAGATTTCGAAGCATTGAAAACAAATGGGCAAGCAGTTGTGACAGGTGATGTTATAGTTGCAAGAACAAAAACAGGAGATTTTTTAGTCGTTGAGAAGGCTTGTACCCATCAAGGAACTACGGTCGATTTTATTGCGGACAATTCCACCTTTAAATGCAACAATCACGGGTCAATATTTGATGGCTCTGGAACTGTGACCAATGGACCTGCAGCAATGGCATTGAAAAAGTATAATGCAATTTTCGATAGTGCAAAAAATATTTTAAAAGTATCATAAATTCACTTCATTAAAAATATGCACTCAATGATAATGCCAAATAAAGGTGTTTTCTTTGAGTGTTTTTTTGCGACCACTTAGGTAATATAGGAAGCATAGAAATTTTTAGAAATTGATTTTAAAATTTAAAAATATGCAAATAAATAATTTCCAAAGTCTTCCAATTCCTGCTTCTGAATATGAACAAAAAGTGATTGATTTTTGTCAAAAATGGCTTTCTGGTCAGCAAGAATTTATGCTCAAAACTTCTGGTTCAACGGGTGATCCTAAGTTAATTAAGCTGACTCGAAATCAGATGATTGCAAGTGCAAAATTAACGGGAAAAACTTTTGACTTGACTAAAGGTGATAAAGCATTGGTTTGCTTGAATGTAGAATATATTGCGGGTATTATGATGCTCGTAAGGGGAATGGAATTGGGTTTAGAACTTACAGTCATTGAGCCTTCTGGTAATCCTTTAAATGATGTAGGAAATAACACTTTCGATTTCTACGCTTTTGTGCCTTTGCAACTTCAAAATATTCTAAATGATGAAAGAAATGTAGTGATTTTGAATCAAGCAAAAGCCATAATTGTAGGTGGAGCGGCCGTAAATGAGGTTTTAGAAAATAATATCAAAAATTTGAATGTTTCCGTTTTTAGCACTTATGGGATGACTGAAACCGTATCTCACATTGCCATCAAACGTCTTAATGGACAAAATAAAAGCGATAGATTTCAGGTTTTAGAGGGCGTAAATATTGGAATTGACGAAAGAAAATGCTTAAATATTATTGCCGAAGCAAGTGATAATATATTGATTCAAACGAATGATATTGTTGAAATAATTAATGAAAAAGAATTTAAACTTATAGGAAGGTTTGACAATATAATCAACAGTGGAGGGGTGAAAATTCAGTTGGAAAAAGTAGAAAAACTGATTGAAAATGAAATTAAGATATTAAACGTAAAACGATATTTTGCGTATGGAATTCCAGATGAAAAGTTGGGGCAAAAATTAGTTTTATTTATGGAAGGAGATGAGGTAAGTATTGAAATTAAAGCGAAGTTTTTGAAAAATATTCAATCAGTTTTATCAAAATACGAAATACCAAAGAAGATATATTTTTTTGAAAAATTCATGGAATTACCGACTGGTAAAATTGATAAAAAAATAGTTGTAAGAAACTGTTTGAACTAATCTGTCTGAATTCGGATTCGTCAGATTGAAGGATTTTTTGGATTTTATTCGAATAATAATCCAAAAAATCCTTCAATCCCGTAAATCCAAATTCAGACAAAAGTAGAGTGAAATTTACCGGTTCAATTTTACCCTCAAAACCGTAGAACCATATTGTCCATTCACGAAGTTCCCAACAACTTCTAAGCCCAAGAATTTCAAAATCCCAGAAATTCCGTAGCCAATTTCTACATAATTGAAATTTTGATTTGGCACGTTCAAATAATTGGCAAAAATTGACTCTTTCAGTCCGTAAATTCTCAATGGAGTAATTTGGGTTAAAAGAAATTTCTGAAAATCATTAGCCGCAAAGATTTCCAAATAATTTCCTTTCGTTGAGTGATTACAATAACTCAAATTTCTGAAAGCATTGAAACTAAATGACCGTAAGATTGTCTCATTTCCATTAAAATGACGAAAATCTGAAAAGTAAATCGGGGCTTTCAAAAATCCACCATAATTTGCTAAAATATGCAAATCTCCAACTTTCTCTAATTCAAAAATCTGTTCATAACTGGCTTGAAGCCTTGAATAATTGCCGTTTGAAAGTAGTCCATTAGTACTTTTAATTCTGAAATTTGGATTGCCACTGTTGATTGAATATTCTCTACCATTGAACTCTCCTTTTTTGGCGAATGGTCTGAATGCCAACTCCACGTCAACTACAAGAGCCTCAGGATTAACAAATCTTTCATCATTTAATTCGATTATATTTGGTTGATTTGAAGTAAACGCTTTATCTTTTGCATTAATCCAAGGTTTGAAATTTGTTACATTTTGTAATTCTTTTCGTTTTGCGTATTCGACTCCTAACACCCCAACGAATAAGGGAGAAAATCTTTTTCGATATTCAAAAGACGCAAAATCTTTTTGAAATATTTTCATGTAATTTTCCTCTCCCAGCATCGTATAAACCGTATTTATGAAGGTGGAGATAGGATTATTGGCGTTAAACTGTTGAATATTTCTTCCAGCTTTAATCTCAAAAGTTTGGTTCTTTTTTATCTGAAAATTAGAATAACCAACGTTAAAATTGAGTGCTTCCCGCCCGATGGCATATCTCACATCCGCAAAAAGGGAAGTTCTGTTTATGAGTTTATTTCTGGTTTCATATTTTATTCCAGCCTGTAAATAGTAGCCGTCAACGGTATTCACAAAATCCAACAAAGGAATTTGGGCGAGCGGTGAAGTATAAGTCAATGAACGTGGATAAAAACTATACAAATCATCCCTTTTTCCATAATTATACGTTTTCCCAGAGATGATGTGAGCGATTTTAAAGTCGGGTAAATTTTTGATAGAATCTTTTTTATATTGTCCTTCATTTGCTTTTGTGATACTATCAGCTTGAGCATAACCCTTTATTTCGTAATCAGTTAGTGGCACTTGTCTTTCATTGTTCCAAAAATCAGGTGTTCTTTTTTTGAATAGAGTATCGACCTCAATACTGTATGAACGTACTAATGCAACGTCTTCTCCTTTTGTTTTCCGCTCTTTTTTATCCTCTTTTTCTGATGACTTTAAGAATTTTTCTAATTGTTTACGAGTAATTTCTTTTTGTTTTAGGGAAGTTTTAGCATTTACTTTCTCACTTTTCAAAGCTATTGCCTCGGCTTTATCAATTTTCTCGTCGATAACCACAGGTTTTTGATGATATTTTTCATTTACTGAAACGTTATAATTCCTCACATTTGTCACGTAATTGAAAGATCCATTAAAACCAAAAGCATCAAAATCGGACCTAAAGGCGTAACTGACTGGCAACCAAACTTCTTTGAATGGAGCGTAAATTACCTTTATTGCATTTGATGTATTATCGTCCTTAAACTTCAAATCTAAACTGTGGATATACCACGAATCCTCAATGATATTAATCACCCCGCTAAAAACATTTTCACCTTGAGCTTTTGGTATTGCACGAATTTTATTGACAATTTGTCCGTTTTCAGTAAAATCACCTTCATATTTGAACTTATAATACGCTAAAGCTGAGGGAGATAATGGCGAAATCATGTCCCCAAATGATTTTGGGCTATAAAAATTTGTTCGTGAAACGGTGATAAAATTTGCCCCTTGGTCTTGCAATTGCTTTGGTAGATTATTTCTGGCAGAAACTACTTTTTCTTTAACATTTGAGGGTTGTTTGAAATTGATGTCGTTGATAGATTCAATCACATAAACTTGACCGATTTTCAAACCTGTTTCTTTTTCGATTTTTTTGCCTGCCAGCATTTTCATCAATCCCGAAACTTCATTCACTTTTGCCGTTCCTTTTACGTAAGTTCGGGCGGTGTAGGCATCTAATTCCAAGACTTTAAACCGAGCCATCGAAATTGCCTTTCGCATGATGGTATAAGCAGGGTCTTCAGCCTTTGCAGAGAATCTTACCTCATTCAAGGCAACAGATTGTTCTTCTAAAACTGGATTTAAAACGAGATATTCCGAACCAATTTCAACCGTTTTTTCCAAGGTTTTATGACTCAAATACTGGAAAATAATCGTGTGAGTGCCTTTTTCTAAGGATAATTCATAAGCTCCATCATCATTTGCCATAGTTCCCCTTGATGACCCTTTTACGATGATTGAAGCAAAAGAAAGGTGTTCTCCTTTGGTATTTTTGATAATGCCTTTTATTCCTCCCGCAAAGACTGTTAAAGGCAAAAGAATAGAAATTAAAAGTGGAAAGATGTAAGATTTTTTAAGCATGAGTGTGAAGGTTTAATGATTGAAAATTAATGTTTAAAGAAGATGCAATGTTACGATAAAAGGTTGTTTTAATCGAAAATTTCGTGTTAAAAGGTCTTAAATATTGATGAAACGTTATTTCCCGAATGCCCAAATTAAAAACTCAGGCAAAACCGCTTTCCAAGTGTGTAAATTATGCTCTCCACCTATTATCTCCCTATAAATCAAATCGTTGTCTTTTTTATACCCTTTTTTTTCGAGTTCCTTCATCAAATCCAAAGTATCATCAATGGCATCAATGATACCATTATTATTGCGGTCTGATTTTTCATCATTTGTTCCTGCCTCAAACCAAAACCCCATCCCTTTTTTATACGTTCCAGCCCTAACAATATTGTGCATAATTCGGTCATTTTCGTCTGTGTAACCCTCCTCCTCAGTTTTTTGTCGCCACCAAAATGAACCTGAAAAAACGCCAATTTTTGAAAATATATTCGGGTTATTCCAACCAATGTCCATTGCAGAAAGCCCTCCCAATGACAATCCTGCAATGACATTACCCTCACTTCGTACGTCATATTTTTTCTTCAAAAACGGTAGAAGTTCTTTAATGATAAAATCATTATGATGTTTTGCTTTTGCACCTCGGTTTTTGTAATCAGCCTGGGACGCAGTTCCATATTCTTTCAAACGATCATGATTTGCATGAATACCTACGCAGAAAAAAGGCTGAATTTCATTTTTCGATAACAGCGTAGAGATACTGGCATTTATTTCTAATTCCTTTAAATCTTGTCCATCATTAAAAATTAAAACCCTCAGATTCTTAGAAATTTTTTTAGGATATATCAAAGTAATATGTACCTCACGATTAAGAAAGGTTGAAGTAATATTTTCTTCTATTTGAGTCAATGAAGGGTTATTTTCGGACAATTTGTTGGGTTTTTGTTGAGTGGTTGTTTTTAGGATTATTCCATAAAACACGATAAGGGACAAATATTTTTTTAAGAAAAATATCATATAAAATCTTTTGAAACTAAAAAACAATCTCTATTTTAGGACAAAATTAACAATAAAAACTAAAACTAACCTGTGATCTTATGCAAGAACGCTATCTGAAATACTATTCTCACCATCTTGGAGCCGATAATGAAATGCTAATTTTTGGCAATTGGGGCTATCCAGTTATCGTTTTTCCAACCACAATGGGGCGTTACCATGAAGCAAAAGATTTCAAATTAATTGAATCAGCTCGTGGACAAATTGAATCTGGGAAGGTTAAAATTTACTGCCCCGATAGCATAGACAAACATTCATGGTATGGTAAGCATCTCCACCCATCTGAGCGGGTACAAAATCATATTTACTATGACCAGTATCTAAATGAGGAATTAATTCCCGCTATCTTGGAAGAGTGTAATGTCTCGAAAGTGGCAGTAGCAGGCTGTAGTTTTGGAGGTTACCATGCAGCAAACTTTGCTTTTAGGCATCCAGACAAAGTGTCCCATTTATTCACGATGGGAGCAGCATTTGATATTCGTTCATTTTTGGGTGATTATTATGATGAGAATGTATTTTTTAATAATCCCCCTAATTATTTACCAAATGCCAACGACTCTCATCTTTGGAACATGAATATTATCTTAGGAACTTGTCATGCAGATTTTTGCAAGTCAGATAATGAAAATCTCTCCAAAATTTTGGCTCATAAAAATATCAATCATTGGTTAGATATTCGTTGGCATGGTACGCATGATTGGGAAATTTGGCGTGAAATGTTTCCAGAATATTTGAATAAAATTTAATTTAAGTATCACAGGTTTCCAACCTGTGTTCCCACAAACCACAGGTTAGAAACCTGTGATACACAATAATCATGAAAAAAATAGGTATTCTTCACGGAATGGAGTCCTCTTTTCCAGAGGCATTTGTAGAAAGAGTAAATCAAATTGCTCCTTCGGGAATTATGGCAGAACGAATGGTCGTTGAAAAAGTTTTGCAAGGCGTTTCATCGGGCTACGATGTAATTATTGACCGTATTTCTCAGGACGTTCCTTTTTATAGAGCCATGTTAAAAAATACCGCTCTTACAGGAACAGCGGTAATTAATAATCCGTTTTGGTGGTCGGCAGATGAAAAATTTTTCAACAATGCTTTGGCTGTCCATCTGGGAGTGCCAGTTCCCAAAACGGTTTTACTACCCTCAAAAGAACGTCCAACTGATACGGCAGAATCTTCTTTCAGAAACTTGAAATTCCCATTGCCCTGGGGAGATATTTTTGACCACATCGGCTTTCCTGCCTACATGAAACCGCATTCGGGAGGTGGCTGGAAAAGTGTTTACAAGGTGAGAAATCCTGATGAATTGTTTAATGCTTATGATGAAACCGATCAACTGGTGATGCTTTTGCAGGAAGAAATTGTCTTCACTGATTATTTCAGATGCTATTGTTTGGGTGGAACAGAAGTTAAAATAATGCCTTATGAGCCACGAAATCAGCCTCATTTGCGTTATGATGCTCAATTACCGACGGGTCCTCATGCCAAAAAATTAATGGCAACCGTAAAAGACTATGTATTGAAATTAAATAAGGCTCTGGGTTATGATTTTAACACGGTTGAGTTTGCCGTGAAAGATGGTATTCCTTATGCAATTGATTTTTGCAACCCTGCTCCAGATGCAGAGGTGACTTCGGTAGGTCAAGAAAATTTTGATTGGGTTGTTGACACCATGGCAAAAGTGGCAATTGACAGAGCAAAAAAACACAAGGAGGGAAAAGATAACTTGACTTGGGGTACGTTCATGACTAACGCAATAAGCGGAAAAGATTTGAGTGCATTAGCGAGTTTGAAATAGCGTGTAAATACTCATGGTACGACTCAAAGTCATGCCATGAGTTAAAGTTTAAAATATAGCACATTATAATTTCTAACCCTTTTTCAATACCAAACCCATACAGTAATGCCATTATTCACGCTTGGAATAGAAGAAGAATTCCAGACCATAGATCCTGTAACAAGGGAATTACGCTCGCACATGAGTAAAATTGTGGAAGGCGGGCAGATTACGCTTCAAGAACGTGTGAAGGCAGAAATGCACCAAGCGGTTGTGGAAGTAGGTACAAATATTTGCTATAACATTCAAGAAGCAAGGGCTGAAGTTACAGAACTCAGGAAACATATTATTGATTTAGCTGATCAACAAAATCTCAAAGTAGCGGCCGCAGGAACGCATCCATTTTCTGATTGGCAAGAGCAACTTATAACGCCAAGTGCTCACTATGACGCTCTCATTGATGAAATGCGTGATGTGGCAAGGGGGAATCTGATTTTTGGACTGCATGTACACGTAGGTATCGAAAATCGTCAAGAAGGAATCGAAATATTGAACGCTGCAAGATACTTTCTACCGCATATTTACGCCCTTTCGACCAATTCACCTTTTTGGTGTGGAAGAAATACAGGCTTTAAATCGTATCGTTCAAAAGTATTTGAAAAATTCCCTCGTACTGGTATTCCAGATTATTTTGCGACCGCAACTGAATATGATGAATACATTGATTTGTTAATGAAAACCAATTGTATTAGTAACAGAAAGAAAGTTTGGTGGGATATTCGTTTGCATCCTCATTTCGATACGATCGAATTCAGGATTTGTGACATTACGATGCGAATTGATGAAACCATTTGTTTGGCGGCTTTGATGCAGGCTTTAGTAGCCAAATTGCATAAACTTCTCAAGCAAAATCTTAGTTTTAGGAATTATAGAAGAGTTTTGATAAATGAAAACAAATGGCGTGCCGCTCGTTATGGTATTCACGGTAAATTAATTGATTTTGGTAAACAAGAAGAAGTTCCGTACCGTGATTTGTGTGGAGAGTTATTAGATTTTGTTGATGACGTTCTTGATGAATTAGGAAGCCGACATGAAGTTGAATATATCAAACAAATTCTTGATCACGGAACAGGTGCTGACAGACAATTAGCCGTTTTTGAACAAACTGGGGGTGATTTAAAGGCAGTAGTTGATTATATTGTGGAGGAAACCAGGGCGGGAATTTATTAATTAGTGTTTAAAACTTTAATTTGTCTCATTAATAATTTATAAGTAGTTGTTCGTATTTCGATATTCGGAAAATAACTAACTGATAATCAGGAATTTAATCCAAATAAAAACGTCGTTTAAATTACATTGATTACTTAACACGATTTTAAGATTTATATTATAGGATTAAGGGGATTAATCTTGCAAATCCTATAGATCTTAAAATCGTGTTCCGACGGGGTCGCTCCGACAAATTATTGTTTTTCAAAAATTAGGTTGCTTTTATTGTTTGATTTGCAAAGATAACTTGGCACTTAGTACCCTTTGATAGAAAAAGCCTTAACACGTTAGAATGTTAAGGCTTTTTCTATCAAGAATAAAAATTTCTACTCAGCGTGTAACCATGCTTTCTTCGCTAACAAAGTTTCCTCTTCCTCAACATGGTCGGGGTCTGGCACGCAACAATCTACTGGACAAACCGCTGCACATTGTGGTTCTTCATGAAAACCCATACATTCTGTACATTTATCGGAAACTATGTAATAAAATTCGTCAGAAACAGGAGTCATAGGGTCTTTTCCACCGATGGATGAGCCGTCTTCTAATTCAACATCAACCAATTTAGTGCCTCCCGCCCAAGTCCATTCAACACCGCCTTCATAGATGGCAGTATTAGGGCATTCTGGTTCGCAAGCCCCGCAATTTATACATTCTTCTGTGATAATAATTGCCATAACATTCTTCTTTGATGAGTATGAATTTTAAGCACAAGACTCCGTTCAAATTCATATAATTAATAAACTACTACAAATTTAATTAGTTTAAATTTAATAGCCTACAAACTTTGAAGAGTATTGTAAAATATTTATTTGACAAGTTTTGAGTAAATTGCATAAAAATTTTTAAAAATATGACATTACAAGCGAGAATCAAGGCTTTTGCCGACTTAGGACTATTTTTGAATGACCCTAAAAATATTTCAGAAATTGAACTTTGGGCGGATAAGGCTTCTCATCAAAATAATTGGTTTACGTTAGAAAACACCAAAAAATCTCTAAAATCCATTGCGGATTTTTATTTGAATCTTGAGCTTTTGACTCAATGGACAGATCTTTATGAGATACAGGATAAACCCGAAATTGTAAAAAGTATTGGCGTAATTATGGCTGGAAATATTCCCGCTGTTGGCTTTCATGATATGATGACAATTGTGCTTTCGGGTCATGTTTGTGTAGCGAAATTGAGTTCACAAGATTCGTTTTTGATGACAACTTTAATTGAGAAACTATTAGAAATTAATCCAAATTTAGAAGTTAGAATCGCCGATAGATTAAATGAAGTTGATGCACTAATTGCCACTGGTTCAGACAATTCTGCTCGATATTTTGAATATTATTTTAAAACCAAACCTAATATTATTCGTAAAAACAGAACTTCAATTGGAATTTTGAGAGGAAATGAAATTGTAGAAGATTTTTTAAATTTAGGGAAAGATATTACAGATTATTTTGGATTGGGTTGTAGAAATGTCTCCAAAATTTATGTTCCTGAAAACTATGATTTTACCAAGTTCTACGATAGCATTGAATCTTTGGGAGATATTTTTTATCACAATAAGTACAAGAATAACTACGATTACAACAAATCAATTTACTTGGTAAATATGATGCCCCATTTTGATAATGGATTCATGATTTTAGCCCCGAGTGAAAATTTAGTATCACCAATATCTGTGATTTTTTATGAAGAATATAGTAGCGAAGAAAATTTGAAATTTAAAATTGAGTCTAATAAAGATAAAATACAATGTATCGTTTCTAAAGAGTCATGGTATGAAAAGAGTTTGAATTTTGGAGATGCTCAAAAACCTAAGTTGTGGGATTATGCGGATGGAGTAGATACGATGAATTTCCTTTTAAGTATTTGATTTATAAACTGTTAAGTTTCTACAGGAGTTTTGTATTCGCTCAACTTTAGAAACTTAACAGCTCAAAACTTCTTTATTCAACTCTTAATAAAACGACGGTTTTTCCAAACATTGGGGCACCAACATATCCCCGAACATTTAACGTATTTTCATCTTTTAGGGTCATTTTACCAGAAACCGTCATGCCACTTCTCGGGTCACTCACTTGTCCTCCAGACCACACATTTTTTCCTTCAAATGTAAATTTTCTAAAAATTTGATACCCAATTTTAGGTTTAATTTTCAAATCTTCTTTGCTTGGTTTTGATGCCATCCAAATTATTTTTCCGAAATACTCACTTTCATTTTTATAGATTTGGATTTTAGACGTTTTGTCGTCAGTAAACCAAATACCAATAATTTTTTCTGATTCATCGGTAATAATACTTGAACAAATTTTAGATGAAAAAGAACAGATAATAAAAGTAATAATAAAGGAGATTTTAAGGTTTTTCATGAGAAGTTTTTGATAGATAATAATGGTAAATTTTATGACAAAATAGTGAGGCAATTACGCCAATTCCTGCCCCTGCAAGGACATCAAGTGGATAATGCACGCCCACATATATACGGCTATACGAAACAATTATTGCCCAAATGTATAAATACTTTATTCCAGTAAATTGTTTACCAAATAATAATATTAGGCAAGTCACTAAGGCAAAAGTATTGGCAGCATGAGATGAGCAGAACCCAAATTGTCCTCCACAATTACTTACGAGATGTACTAAATTCTGGATTGTAGGTTCGTGGCAAGGTCTTAATCTTTGAATGAGAGGTTTCAAAATACTGGAGCATACTTGGTCAGAAATGATTACACTAAAAATTATCATCAATAAAATCCCAATAGATTTCCTTTTATGAGTCCAAACAATGCTTCCAATAATGGCTGCATACATCGGAAACCAAGAATTTCTACTCGTTATCCATAACATCATTGGGTCGAAAAAATCATTATGGAGTGAGTTTAGCCATAAAAAAGCCTGCGTATCAAGTTGATTAATCATCTAAATTCATTTTTTTTCTAATTCTCTGAATCGTTGATTTGGCAATTATTGCCGCTTTTGCTTCACCTTCTTGTAATTTTTGTTCTAATTCAGAAGTATGACTCATATAGTAGGCAAACTTTTCTCGTTCTTCTTTGAATTCCCTTACCAAAACAGCATGAAGGGCATTTTTTGCGTGTCCGTAACCATATCCACCCGCTAAATAATTGGCTCTCATTTCTTCAATTTCTTGTGGATTTGCCACCAATGAGTACAATTTAAAGACGTTATCTTCATCGGGGTTTTTAATATCTTCCAAAGATTTAGTGTCGGTAACTACTTTTTTAACCACTTTCAATAATTCTTTTTCCTCCAAGAAAATATC